>DATDMO010000001.1:0-3478 GCA_036518755.1 Candidatus Acidiferrales bacterium
CCTGGCGGTGCAGCTCGCGCGAGAGCTTCGCCTGACGCTTATTGGGTTTTTGCGCGGGCGGCGTTTTGTGATTTATTCCGGTGAAGAGCGGGTGGCGAAAAAGTGAGCGCTCGTCCTTGCGAGGTTTTGTGAAACGAACGCTGCCAGCGGAAGCTTTGCAGGAAGTGAACGCGCGGCTGGAACAGGCGCACAAGGCTTTTCAGCGGCGCTATCCTGGACCTTCCGCCGAGCGCCAGCCAATACACGTAGTTTACGGAGGCGCGCATCTCTTTCGATCGGGAACTGCCAAACGTTTCGGCGAACTGGCGCTGAAATCCCTCGACGAATACGCACCGAATTTTGCGGCGTTCGCAAAAGCGGTGTCGCTCCCGGGAGCGAATGGCTTGCCGGATTCAGCGGAGGCGGTGGAAGCGATCGCGAAATCCATCGAAGAGAAGCCGGAAGCAGCGCGGCGCGAAAACAGCGCAGCGTGGTTCGCACACACCGTGTATCGGCGCGTGCGCGAGAAGCTGCAGCGCGAACCCGTGGAGGATTTTCGGATCGATTTCGAGGACGGCTACGGCAACCGGCCGGACGAGGAAGAAGATGGGCACGCGGCGGCGGCGGCGGATGAAGTCAGCGCCGGGATGAACGCGGGCGAGCTGCCGCCTTTTCTTGGGATACGAATCAAGCCGCTCACCGAGGAACTCCGCGCGCGCAGCATTCGCACGCTGGATATTTTTCTGACGCAACTGGCTTCGAAATCGCGTGGCGAGTTGCCAGAGCGTTTTTGCATCACGCTGCCGAAGGTGGCGCTGCCGGATGAAGTCGCGGCGCTTGCGGATATCTGCTCGCGCCTGGAACCGATGCTCGATTTCGAGCCGGGCGCGCTGCGCAACGAATTGATGATCGAGACGCCGCAAGCGATTTTCAACGAGCGCGGCGAAGCGAATCTGCTGCCGCTGGTGAGCGCGGCGCGAGGGCGTTGCGTTGCCGTTCACTTCGGACCGTACGATTACACCGCTTCACTGAACATCGCGGCGACGTATCAGCCGATTACGCACTTAGCATCGGATTTTGCGCGGGCAGCGATGCAGGTTGCGCTGGCGGGCAGTGGGATTCGGCTGGCCGACGGTCCCACAAATATCATGCCGATTCCGCCCCATCGAAGCATGGATGGAGCTTCGAGACTGAGCGCGCGTCAGATAGAGGAAAACCGCGTGGCGGTTCATCGCGGTTGGAAGCTGCATTACGAAAACGCCCGGCGATCGATGGCGAACGGCTTTTACCAAGGATGGGATTTGCACCCGGCACAACTTCCCGCACGCTACGCGGCCGTGTATTCATTTTTCCTGGAGAATCTCGATCTTTCCGCCGAGCGGCTTCGCAATTTTGTGGAGAGAGCGGCGCAGGCAACGCGCGTGGGGCAAGTGTTTGACGATGCCGCGATGGCCCAAGGGTTGCTGAATTACTTTGTCCAGGCGACGAACTGCGGCGCGCTCAAGCCAGCCGAAGTGGAATCACTGACGGGCCTATCTCAGTCCGAGCTTCGCGGCGGATCGTTCGTCAAGATTCTAGCAGGGCGATCCGCGTAGCACCGGAAGGCACGACCGGTCCATCAGCAAATTCATAGTTTATTGAGGCCATCCAAGGCCGCAACTTTATAGGCCTCCGCGAGCGTTGGATAGTTGAAGACCGCATCGCGGAAATATTCAATCGAGCCGCCATAGGCCAGCACAGCCTGGCCAATGTGGACGATTTCCGTGGCACGCTGGCCGATGATGTGAACGCCCAAGAGCTTGCGCGTGTTGCGATCGAAAAGCAGCTTGAGCATGCCCGTCTCGTCGCCCAGCATCATGCTCTTCGCCAGCTCATTAAATTTCGAAATGCCCACCTCGTAGGGAATTCTTGCCGCAGTCAATTGCTCTTCGGTCTTGCCGACCATCGAAATTTCGGGAATGGTGTAGATTCCGTACGGAAATCGTTCCGGCATGTGCTCGGAAGGCGCGCCAAACATGCGGCAACTTGCCAACCGGCCCTGCTCCATCGACGTGCTCGCGAGTGCGGGGAAGCCGATGACGTCACCCGCAGCGTAGATGTGCGGGACATCTGTCTGAAAATCGGCGTTCACGCTGATTTTGCCGCGGGGGTCAGCTTGAAGCCCGGCCGATTCGATGCTTAGATGATCGCCATTCGCCTGGCGGCCGACGGCGTAAAGAAGCACGTCGCCTTGCACCCTTTTCCCACTCTCCAATTCCGCGAAGACGCGATCGCGGAGCGGATCGATGCCGACGCGCGTGACTTTTTCGCCGAGGCGGAAGGCGGCTCCCATCTGGCGCAGGTGGTAGGCGAGTGCGTCCACGATTTCGCGATCCACAAAATCGAGAATTTGCGGGCGCTGATCGATCAAGGTCACTTCGGCGCCGAGCGCCGCCATGAAGGAGGCATACTCGAGGCCAACAACGCCGGCGCCGACGACGATCAGCTCGCGCGGTAGGGCGCTAATACTCGTGAATTCGTCGGTATCGAGAACACGCTTGCCGTCGAAAGGGATCTCCGGACTTCGCGCGGGGCGAGTGCCGCAGGCGATCAGGATATTTTCACCGTGAAGCGTGGTTTTGTCGCCAGTACCGTTCACTTCGATGGTGTGCGGATCAGCGAACTGCGCAGCTCCTTGAAAGATGGCGATGCCATTGCGCCGCAGTTGAGCGTGGATGACATCCGTCTCGCGAGAGACGATGCTCGCGACACGAAATGCCAAGTCTTGCAGGGAAATGTCACTGTTACCGCGGTAATTGTTGCCATAGAACGTGCGTACGGCGAAGCCGGTGAGCTGAAAGATGGCCTCGCGGACGCTTTTGCTGGGAATCGTACCTGTGTGAACGCAGACACCGCCGAGCATTACGGTGCGGTCAACGATGGCTGCGCGTTTACGCAGCTTGGCAGCACAGATGGCCGCCTTTTGTCCGGCAGGACCGCTGCCGATTACGATCAAGTCATAATTCTGGTCGGCCATCAGGGGTCTCGTCGGCTCAGGCGAGCGCAATCAAGTCGATCTCGATGCGTGCATCGCGCGGCAGGCGCGCCGCTTCGATAGTGGAGCGCGCCGGTGGACTCTTCGCGAAATAGCGCGCGTAAACTTCATTCATTGCGGCGAAATCGGCCATGTCCTTCAAATACACGGTGGCCTTTACGACTTGATCTAGGGACGATCCCGCCGCTTCAAGGATCGCTTTGAGATTATCGAGAACACGAGCGGTTTGCCGCGCTACGTCACCTTCAACAATTTGTCCCGTAGCAGGGTCGAAGGGAATTTGGCCCGCCGTGTAAACAAAGCCATTCGCTTTGATCGCCTGCGAGTAGGGGCCGATGGCTTTAGGGCCCCTTTCAGTGGAGATTACGCTTTTCACGATGCCTCCTTAGAGGATTACATAGTCAGGTTAAAGGGCGATTAAAGCGATGTGCACGAGCCCCATGGGTCCCGGTGAAGCGGAACACC
>DATDMO010000002.1:0-12185 GCA_036518755.1 Candidatus Acidiferrales bacterium
AAGAGAAGAAGTGCCAGCGAGGTTAGAAAGGTGACCAGGGCTTCCGTCTGGACGACAGCGGTGTACTTCGCGGTGAAAGGGCACAGGGCGGCGAGCCATAGCCCGGCGATGGCTACTCGACGGCGCGAGGATTCTGGTGCCAAGCGCGCAGCAATCAGCGCGATTAAGAAACAGGCTGCCAGGTCCACCACGACTTGCGCCAGCAGCACCGCATTGGGCGACTTTCCAGCAATGCTGAAAATTGCTGCCAGGAAAGCCGGATAGCCCGGTACACGGGCATCCACAGGAATAAGTCGCCCGTCCGCATAGACACCATACACACCATTCTTCAGCCAATTCCAGGCCAGCTCGATATAAAATGGCGCATCGCCGGAACCAGAGGCCGGCAAGCAGAAAACGAAGAACGCGCGCAGTGCTAGGCCCGCCGATGCAGCCGCAGCGACATTGGTGCGCATCCAAGTTCTAGCGGTCATTTGTCAGCTTCATACACGGCGGCCGATTCATCTGGACACGTGAAGCTTTCATTGGCTTGAAAAGGACCTTGGCCGGCCGCGCAAGATATAAGTTTGATGGAACGGCACAACAAATAAAGCGCATTAGCTTGGAACGTGAAGATGCCTGAACGCAAGCCCATTTTCTACGATCACGAACGCCGGCGATGGCGCCGGACGCGGCTTGCCCTGGAAGTGACGGGCGCACTTTTTACCCTGGTGCTGCTCATTTTCCTGGTGAATGTGGGGAGAAATCCCGAACTTCCGGAAATCTTGCGGCCTGATATGCACGGCGGCGGCCTGCATGCAATACGAGCCAAGCTGAGACCGAAAGCCTTTCGCGGACGCAAGCGCAAGATCGCGGCGCTGGGTAAGGTACCGCAGAATTACGAGCCGCTGCGCGCTGCGTTTTATATGGGCGACGAGGCCAACAGCTTCGCGTCGCTTCAATTGCACTACCGCGACTTGGACCTGCTGATTCCCGCCGCCCTGCGAGCCGTTTCGGCGGGCGGGAAGCTTGACGTGGATCCGGATCCCAAGCTGGCTGCGTTTTTGCACTCCCTTCAAACGCGGACTCCTCCGGTCGACCTGCAAGTGATGTCCATGGTCAACAACTACGATCCGGTGAAGGGCTGGTGCCCTCCTGAAACCTTGGCCATGCTGGCAAATCCCGCTGCCCGCGAGAATCTTGCTCGACAGCTTGAGGAATATGCGGAAGCCGAGCATGAACCCGGAATCGTGGTGGACTTTGAATCCTTGCCGAAAACAAGCATGCAGGGCTTTCAGATTTTCGTGCACAATCTCTCGCTCGCGCTGCACGCCAAGGGTCTGAAGCTGATGGTTGCGTTGCCGGCGGCCGATTGGAGTTACGACTACAAGTATTTTGCCTCGCAAGTTGACGCAATTATTTTGATGAACTACGACTTTCGGTGGTCCAGTTCACCTCCGGGTCCGATCGCGCCGCAGGACTGGTTCATGCGCAACATCGACAACATGGTCAAGATCGTGCCGCCTAACAAGCTGCTGATGGGAATTGCAAACTACGGTTACGACTGGCCGGCGGCGACTAGGCGCAATCGCCACCCGATTGCGCAGGCTGTGACGTTCCAGCAAGGTGTAACAACCGCCGTGGAATCCGGCTCCGATGTCCTGCTGGATCCCGATTCGCTCAACCTCCACTACTCCTATGACGACGACAATAACTTGACTCACAACGTCTGGATGCTCGACGGCGTGACCGCGTACAACGAACTGCGCGCCGCCGAGCGCGTGGGGGTGCAAGGCACAGCGCTCTGGCGCTTGGGAATGGAGGATCCATCTATTTGGGATATTTGGGATGCAACCCACGCCGATGACACAACTCGAAAGAAGTTAGAAGAGGTCCCGCCCGGCTATGACCTGATTCTCGAAGGCGCCGGGGATATCTGGCGCATTACGGCGACACCGCAGAGCGGCCGCCGGACTTTCGAATACGACGCAGGCTCCGATTCTTTCGACGACGAGAGCTTCCAAAGCTATCCCTTTTCCTGGCGCATTCAGCAAATGGGCGCCGCGCCTCACAAAGTCGCCCTCAGTTTCGACGATGGCCCCGATCCGGACTGGACTCCGAAGATTCTGGATATTTTGAAACAGAAACACGCGCCCGGAACGTTCTTCGTGATCGGCGAATCGGCCAATCAGGAAGACGGCATCGTGAAGCGAGAATACGAGTTGGGAAATGAAATCGGCAATCACACGTTCACGCATCCCGAATTTCTTGTCGACCGCATTTCCAAGCCCGAACTCCAGGTTCAGCTGAATTTGACCGAGTTACTTTTGGAGAGTTATCTCGGGGTGAAGACCACGCTCTTCCGCCCGCCATACGGCATCGACCACCAGCCGGAAAGCGCTACCGAAATACAATTGCTGCCGATCCCGCAGTCAATGGGCTACGCGATTGTGGGGGCGCGAATCGATCCGCACGATTGGGGCGAGGCGAACGGCCAGCCTCCCGCTCCTGCCGACACTATCGTGCAACGCGTGCTGGCGGACGCCGAAGCTAACAAGGGCAACATCATCCTGTTGCATGACGGCGGCGGCGATCGCAGCCACACCGTGGAGGCGCTGCCCAAGATTATTGACGGCCTTCGCGCCAAGGGTTTTCAGTTTGTTTCCGTCTCGGATTTGCTCGGCGAGCCGCGTGCCCAAGTGATGCCTTCGCTTACTCATCACGAATGGTTGCTGGTGCGCGCCGACGCTTTCATCTTCGATCTATTCCGATGGCTCCGTGCTGGGATCGCATTCATTTTCATCGCGGGCATTCTGCTCGTTAGCGGACGCGCGCTCATCATCGGGCTCTTGGCGCTAGTCGAGAAATTCCGCGCCCCGCCGGCCGATCATCCGGACTTCAAGCCGCGGGTCAGTGTCCTGATTCCGGCGTACAACGAGGAGGCCGTCATTGTAGATACGGTGCGCGCGGCGCTTGCTTCCACATACTCCAACGTGCAAGTTCTAGTTGTCGATGACGGCTCCGCCGACCGCACCGCCGAGTTAGTGCAGCAGCATTTCGGGCGGGATCGCCGCGTGCGCCTGCTCACGCAATCCAATCACGGCAAGCCCTCCGCGTTGAACCACGCGCTCGCGGAAGCTGTCGGCGAAATCAGCGTCTCGATCGACGCCGATACCATCGTCGATCCCGAAGCCATCGAACGCCTGGTCCGCCATTTTGCCGATCCGAAGGTGGGTGCGGTGGCGGGCAACGTAAAGGTGATCAATCGCAATCGCTGGATCACGCGCTGGCAGGCGCTTGAGTACATCACCAGCCAAAATCTCGAAAAGCGCGCGTTCGACTTGCTGAATTGCATCCCCGTCGTTCCCGGCGCAGCAGGTGCTTGGCGAACCGAACTCCTTCGCAGCAATGGCGGCTTTTCGGGCGACACGGTCGCGGAAGACACCGATCTCACTCTCACCATCCGGCGCAATGGTTGGAAGATTCTCTACGACGAGACCGCCATCGGCCGCACCGAAGTGCCTGAGACCGTCGACATGCTGATTCGTCAGCGATTCCGCTGGACCTTCGGCACGCTCCAGGCCGTTTGGAAACACCGCGACACTGCCGCCAAGCCTCGTTATGGCACGCTCGGGTGGATTGCGATTCCAAACATTTTTCTGTTTCAGATTCTTCTGCCGCTGGTGTCTCCGGTAATCGATCTTCTATTTTTGCTTTCGCTGGCCTTGTGGGGTCTCGCGCAACTCCAGATCACGCGACTGCCTCAGCTTTGGACCTCGCGCGACGTCGAGCGCTCGATGATTTTCTTCGCGCTATTCATGCTGATCGATCTTCTCACCTGCGTAATCGCGTTTGCGCTCGAAAAGGACGAGGATTGGACGCTTCTCGCGCCGCTCATCCTGCAGCGTTTCTACTATCGCCAGATGATGTACGTGGTGCTTTTCAGCGCGCTGCAAGAAGCCGTCAGAGGCCGCCCCGTCGGGTGGCGCGGCGTGGAAGCGCAATTGCCGACTGCGCCTCCGCCCGCCGCCGTCGCGCAACTGTAGAAGCGCTTCGAGATTTATTGTCTTTTGCGCGAGCCATTAACTCTGATAGCATGCATTTGTTACTGGGCTACACCCTGATTCCAGGGGCGGCACCGGAGGCGAAAATGAGCTCTGCACCTCGTGCGGGCAACGGCAAGATCACCGTGCCCGACATTCTCTCCCGTAAGTCTCACTCTCTTTCCAGTTTTGCCGGAACCAAACAGAAAATCACTTGTTTGACGGCGTACGACTACCCCACCGCGCGCCTGTCGGACGACGCCGGCGTCGATATTCTGCTCGTTGGCGATTCGCTTGGCATGGTCGTGCTCGGATACGAGAGCACCCTGCCGGTCACCCTCGACGAAATGATTCACCACACCCGCGCTGTTCGACGCGCCACCCGGCACGCGCTGCTTGTCGCAGACATGCCATACGGCAGCTTTCACGTCTCGCTGGACGAGTCGGTCCGCAACGCCGTGCGCCTGGTGAAGGAGGGCGGCGCCGAAGCGGTGAAAGTGGAAGGCGGCGAACGCCGCATCGAGCTGATCGCGCGCTTGGTGGAAGCCGAAATTCCGGTGATGGGGCACGTCGGCCTGACGCCGCAATCGATCAACGCGCTTGGCGGGTTTCACGTGCAGGGTAAATCGGCGGACGCTGCCCGGCAGCTCGAGCGCGACGCGCGCGCGGTAGAAGTCGCTGGGGCATTCGCCGTGGTGCTGGAATCGATGCCGCGCGATTTGGCGGCGCGCATTACGGAAAAACTCCGCGTTCCCACCATCGGCATCGGCGCGGGTCCCGATTGCGATGGCCAAGTGCTTGTCTTCCACGATCTCGTCGGCCTCACTGCCGGCCACACCCCGAAATTTGCGCGTCAGTATGCGAATCTTTCAGCGGAGATCGCGCGCGCGGTATCCGGATTTTGCGACGACGTACGAAGCGGACGCTTCCCGGCCGACGGCGAATCCTTTCACTCGGCTGCCGACCTTCGCGAACATTTCCCCGTTCGCGAGCGGACTTGACCTGCGACACTGTGACGCACTAAAAGTGAATTGAAAGGAGTCGTGACGCATGGACCTTGCCGATTTCCACACTCTGTACGACTACAATTCCTGGGCCAACCGCCGTGTCCTCGAGGCCTGCGCGCCGCTTTCGGCTGAGGAATTCACGCGCCATAACGGATCGAGCTTCCCGTCGGTCCGCGATACGCTGGCGCACATCTGCGGCGCTGAATGGATCTGGCTCGAGCGATGGAACGGCCGCGTGCCCACCGGTGGGATTCCGGCGCCTGCTGATTACCCCGATTTCGAAACGCTGAAGCGCCGTTGGACCGAAGTCGGAAATGATCTCCTCGGCTACATTGCTTCGCTTGCGCCGGCCGACGTGAATCGCATCGTCGAGTTCAAGACCCTCGCCGGCGTCCCTTTCTCGCAGCCGCTGGGGCATTGCTTGCAGCACCTCGCCAATCACAGCACCTATCATCGCGGGCAGGTCACAACCATGCTGCGTCAGTTGGGCGCAAAGCCTGCCACGACGGATCTGATTTACTTCTATCGCGAGCTCGCCGCGGCAAAAGCGGGCGCGTGAGGCACAGTCTCGCGCCGTCCTGATGGAACTGATTCACACCGTTGCGTGGATGAAGCAGGTGTCAGGAGAAGCGCGCGCAAGCGATCGCCCTCTCGGTCTCGTGCCCACCATGGGCGCCCTCCACGAAGGGCATCTTTCGCTCGTCCGTGAAGCGCGCCGGCAATGTTCGCCGACTGTCGTTTCGATTTTCGTGAATCCGAAGCAATTCGGCCCATCCGAGGATTTTCAGAAATACCCGCGCGCTTTTGAAGCTGACCGTGCTGCGCTCGAACAACTCGGCGTCGATTATTTATTTGCGCCGTCAGCGGAAGAAATGTATCCGCCGGGCTTCAGCACGCATGTTGCAGTGGAGGGATTAGGTGACCGGCTCGAAGGACGTTCCCGCCCCGGACACTTTCAGGGCGTCACCACCGTCGTGTTGAAATTATTCGAAATCGTTCAGCCGCGCTTCGCTTTCTTCGGGCGAAAGGACGCCCAGCAAATTCGCATCATTCGTCAAATGACTGCCGACCTCAACCTGTACCCGGAAATTGTGACTTGTCCTATCGTTCGCGGGTCAGACGGACTCGCTCTCTCCTCGCGTAATGCTTACTTGAAGAGCGAAGAACCCCAGGCCGCCACCGTGCTGTATCGCGCACTGGAAACCGTCCGCCGCCAAATTCTGGCTGGCCAGCGCGGTGCCGCCCCATTGCTCGCATCGATGAGGCAAATTATCGAATCCCAGCCCGGTGTATCGCTGGATTACGCGGAAATTGTCGACGCAGACTCATTCGAGCCTGTCATGGCTTGTCGAAAAACATGCTACGCGCTGGTGGCTGCGCGCGTCGGCGGCACGCGCCTCATTGACAATGCGCTCATCGTACAGGCAGGCGACTCCTTCACCGTAACGCTCTGAAGCAGCCGCCATTCCGAGCGAGGTCCCGCGCTTTTTTCTTCGCGCGGTGTTTGCGCGGCGCGGGACGCGGTCGAGGAATCTCTCCTGGATGGGACGAACAGCAAAGCGACAGCTGGTGTGCGAGGATGACGTCAGTCGAGAAATCAATGCGCGGCAGGTTCTGCGGCGGGATGCATTCCATGCTGGGGAACTTCGTGAACGCCACGCGGTGGCGGTTCTTGATGAAACCGGAACAGGTGATTCAGCGGTCCGGCGCCTTTACCGGTCGGATACGATTTTTCGATCGCCTTGGTGACGTATGCCTTGGCGAGAATGACTGCATCTCGAAGATGCTGGCCCGCGGCCAGTTGCGCTGCGATAGAGGACGAAAACGTGCAACCCGAGCCGTGCGTGTTTTCGCTCTTCACGTGATCTCCGGCGAACGCTTCGATCCCCGCGCTGTCGCATAACACGTCAACCGGTTTTTCCAGATGTCCGCCGGTGATGATCGCGGCTTGCGCGCCCATTTCCACCAGCTTCTGAGCCGCCGCCTTCATCCCATTCACATCTTTAACTTCCATTCCCGTCAGGAACTCCGCCTCCGCAATATTCGGCGTCACCACGGTTGCGCGCTTCAGAAGTTCGTCGCGAAGGAACTTCAAACCCGGCGAATCGAGAAGATCGGCGCTCCCCGCTGTAGGGCGCGTCACGGGGTCGAGGACCACGTGCGCGAACTTGTGCTTATCCAGGAATTCCGCTACCACACCGGCGTTTGCGCGGCTCGCAAGCATCCCGATTTTCACCGCGGCTAAAGTCGAGTCGCTGGCAAGCTCATCGAGTTGCGCGCGTAAAGTTGCCGCTGTCGTCGCATGAACCTCGCGCACACCCTGCGTGGATTGCACCGTCAACGCGGTCACCGCCGCCACGCCGTAACAATTGTGCGCTGCGAATGTTTTCAGGTCGGCAGCCACTCCCGCGCCACACGAAGGATCGAAGCCGGAGATCGCTAGCAGGATGGGCGGCGTATGCGCCCCGTGATTCCCGTGAATCGTGTGGTTGCCGTGCGTGCTCAACTTTTTCGTGCCCTCCGCGCGAGGCACAAATGCCGGTGGCTCCAGTCTCGCTGGGCGCACCGGCAAGCAAAATGTACGCGCGTTGTTGCTCCGCACGCAAGAGTAATCTTTCGCGAAAGAAGCCGCGGTTTCTGACCGGCGATGGTGACGATTGATTTTGGACGATTATGGAAAGAGCCCGCGGACGAGTGTTGCGTCCGCAACGCGACCGACTGCGAGGATGTAAGCGCCCGTGCGCATATGCGTGCGGTGCTTGCGCGTCATTTCGTGAACGTCAAGAAACGCGCGCCGCATCACCGATTCGAGCTTCGAATTTACTTCCGCGGCTGGCCAGAAGAAGCTTTGCAAATCCTGAACCCATTCGAAATAGCTCGCGGTCACGCCGCCCGCATTCGCCAGAATATCTGGCAGCAGCATGACGCCCTTGCGCGCCAGCACTTCATCGGCGTGCGGCGTTGTGGGGCCGTTCGCGGCTTCCGCCACGATTTTGGCCTTGATCTGATCCACGTTGTTCAGCGTAATCGCGTTTTCGAGTGCCGCCGGAACCAAAATGTCGCACTTAAGCGCCAGCAAGTCTTCGTTTGAAATTCGCGATGTGCCCGGCATTCCCACCACCGTGCCGGATCGGTCTTTGTACCGGCTGGCCTTCAGCGGATCGATTCCGCGCGAATTGTAGACGCCGCCCCGCGAATCGCTGATCGCCACTACGCGAGCTTTCTTTTCCGTCAAGAAGCGCGCCACCAGCGATCCCGCGTTCCCGTATCCTTGAATCGCCGCGCTCGCGCCGCGAAGCGGCATTTTTTTCAGCTTGCACGCTTCCTCGATTGCAACCAGGCATCCGCGCGCCGTGGCTTCCTTCCGGCCTTCCGATCCGCCGATGGAAACGGGTTTGCCCGTCACCACTCCCAGCGAAGAATAGCCTTTGGTCATGGAATACGTATCCATAATCCAGGCCATGGTCTGCGCGTCGGTGTAAACATCCGGCGCGGGAATATCCTGCTCCGGTCCGATGAGCGGCAGAATTTCAGAAGTGTAACGGCGCGTCATGCGTTCGAGTTCGGCCTTGCTCATCCGCTTCGGATCGCAAATCACGCCGCCCTTGCCGCCGCCAAAGGGAATGTTCACGGCCGCCGTTTTCCACGTCATCCAAGTTGCGAGTGCCTTCACTTCATCCAGCGTGACGGCGGGATGATATCGAATACCGCCCTTGGCCGGTCCTCGAGCCACATTGTGCTGCACCCGGTACCCCGTAAACACTTTCACCTGGCCGTTATCCATTTTCGTGGGAATGGATACTTCCAGAACGCGTTTCGGGGTGCGCAGGATTTGCCGCAATCCTGGGTCAAGCTTCAGATGTTCGGCGGCCAGATCAAACTGAATCTGCGCAATGCGGTAGGGATTTAGGTCCTCGCGCGGGGCTATGCGCGGCATGGGTTGAGGAATCGCTTTGGCAACGCTCGCCATCGTGCTTTCTCCTACTACGTGGGGGCCCGGTTGCCTTCTGACGCCTGGGCGACGCTGTTGAAGATATCAGATCGCTAAGGCTCGTAAGTCACGTGAAAGTCGAAGTTTAGCTAAGCGGCTGGGGATGTCAATGAAAACAGTGCCGTACTGAAATCGGATTTGTCTGAAAAGCAATGCTTTGTGTTCATCCGCCGTTGCCGTTGTCCCTCGTAAGTCTCTAAAAACAGGTTAGTTACTTACCGCTGAGCCGAAAGTTCGCAGAAGGTAGTCCATTCGCAGGCCGATGGATGCCGCCCCCGGGGAGGCTCCCTAGTTGACCCCCGCCGGTCCTTGGGCATACTGTTCCTGTCCACGATGCCAAGCTCAGCGAAAGAAACCCTTGGCAATCCGCACGCTTCGTGTTCGCGTATCTCAATTAGGGGAGCCGCGACAACCAGGTGACTCCGGAGACGTCAAGCGAGCCGAGAGCCTCGGACGCGGTGCTCATTGACCGGCTCGTCCTGCGGGACGAAGGCGCACTCGCGGTGCTGTACGATCGCTACGCCGGCGTGATTTCCTCCGTGCTGCACCGCATCCTGCGCGACGATCAAGCAGCTGAGGAGATTTTGCAGGACATTTTCTTCCAGCTCTGGAACACCGCCTCGCGCTTTGATTCGTCGCGCGGATCGTTGCCCGCGTGGCTGGTCGTGATTGCGCGCAATCGCGCGATTTCCAGGCTGCGACGGCACAATCCGGCCGCGGGCGAAGCGCTGCTCGAAGGGATGGCGGTTTCGCCGTTCAATCTCGAAAGCTCCGCGGCGCGGCAGCAATTGGTCGAACGCGCCAAGGCCTCTCTTGAGAACTTGCCGAAGGAGCAGCGGACCGCTGTCGAGCTCGCATTTTTCGAGGGTCTAACGCACAGCGAGATCGCCGCTCGCACCGGCGATCCCTTGGGTACAGTGAAGACACGGCTGCGTTCCGCGCTGGAAACACTGCGGCGCACGTTGCATTCGGCGGCGCGATCGGCGAGCCAATTAGAATGAACGATCATCCAACTCGCGACGAAGATTTCGATCTCTACGCCCTCGGTGCGCTCGAAGGCGCCGAAAAACAAGCGCTGGAATCGCACATCGCCTTTTGCCTCGGATGCGCCCAGAAGGTTGCCGACGCCCGAGGCCGCATCGCCATGCTCGCGCTGGCAGCGCCGCCCGCGAAGGCGCCCGCCGTCGTGAAAGAGCGCCTCCTGCGCCAAATCCGCGAGGCGCGTGGGCAAGGCGGAGGCGCGGTCACCGAGACGGAACTGCAGCCTGCCAGCCGCGCGGTCTTATCTCGGTGGACCGCTATTCTGATTCCTATCGCTGCTGTTCTGGCCGTTGCAACATTTTTGCTCTGGAACGCCAATCGCCGCCTGGATAGCCAACTCGCCGCTCTCCGAGCCAGCGCGCAGCAGCAGGAGCGCCAGTTGCAAGACGCCCGCGAGATCACCGGCCTCATCACCGCGCGCGATACAATTACAGTCCAGCTTGCTCCTCAGCCCGCTATGCCTCAAGGCACTGCCCACGTGATGTACAACACCAAAATGGGCATGCTGATGTACGAAGGCCAAATCCCTCCCGCTCCGGCTGCGAAGAGCTATCAATTGTGGCTCGTTCCCGCCAGCGGTAACCCGATCAGCTGCGGTGTTTTCAATCCTGTCGCCGGAGAGCCTGATCACTGGATGATGAAACTGCCGAAAGGAATAGAGCCCAGGGCTTTTGCGGTCACGCTCGAACCCTCTGGGGGGATGCCGCAGCCGACGGGCCCCAAAGTCCTGGTCGGTGCGCCGTCCTAGGCCGGACAATCTTTCTTGCCGGTCGAAAGCCCTTGGAGTATAAGTAAATGTGCCCGGCCAGGAACATCGAACGATTTTTACTGGTTCAACCAATCCACCTTTCGTATACGTAGCGTACCTGTAGCGTGAACGATCGGCCTGCCGGCGTGACGATTCACTGGAAGGCCGCTTTAACCCTGAGGAGGGAAGTGAATATGAGGAGAGCCATCAGCATGTGCAGTGTGCTTGCGGTGATGCTTGCAGCGATCAGCCTGGCCACCTTCGCCGAAAACAAGACGATGACGTGGACGGGTTGGATTAGCGACAGCCACTGCGGCGCAAAAGGCATGAGTGCGGACCACAAGGCCTGTGCCGAAACCTGCGTCAAGACCAAAGGCGCTTCCTGGGTTTTCGTCAGCGCGAAGACCAAGAAAGTGCTATCGATCAAGAATCAAGATGCAGTGAACGCGGATGAAGATCTGGGTGCGCCAGTAAAAGTCACCGGACACGTGACTGAGGACGGCTCCATCCAGGTGGACAGCATCGCCAAAGCCAAGACGTAAAGTTTTCGGCATTGAAGAGCGCGGCGCGCAGGTGAAGGGTTTGGGACCTGCGCTCCGCGTTTTTTTTTGCGGTTGCTCGTTAGTCCTTCGGCTTGATTTTCTCTACCCCCATGTAGGGCACGAGGACTTGCGGAATTGCGATTGAGCCATCGGCCTGCTGAAAATTTTCGACAATCGCGATCCAGGTGCGCCCCACCGCGAGACCCGAGCCGTTCAGCGTGTGGACGAATTCGCTTTTGCCGCCCTTGGGCCTGAAACGAATCCCCGAGCGCCGCGCCTGAAACGCCTCCGTATTGGAGCAGGACGAAATTTCCATGAACTCGCCCGCCGACGGCAGCCACACTTCGATGTCGTAGGTTTTAGCCGATGCGAATCCCATGTCCGCGGTGCAGAGTTGCATCACGCGATAGTGGAGGCCCAGGCGTTCGAGCATCTTTTCGGCGTTGCGGACCAGGGTTTCCAATTCGTCGTAGCTTTTTTCCGGCCGCGTGAATTTGAATAGCTCAACCTTCTGGAATTGATGCTGGCGCTTGATGCCGCGCGTATCTTTTCCCGCCGCGCCGGCTTCGGAGCGGAAGCAGGCCGTCCACGCGCAGACTTTGATGGGCAATTGGTCCGCGTCGATGGTTTCGTCGCGATAGAGGTTGGTCAGTTCCACTTCGGCGGTGGGCGTAAGCCACAAATCCGTGCCTTCGAGGTGGAACATATCGGCCGCGAATTTCGGAAGCTGGCCGACGCCGGTGAGCGCGGCTGAGTTGACTATGAACGGCGGCAGGATTTCCGTGTAACCGTGCTCTCGCGTGTGCACGTCGAGAAAGAAATTGGCGATGGCGC
>DATDMO010000003.1:0-15993 GCA_036518755.1 Candidatus Acidiferrales bacterium
GAGGAACTCGTTGGTCTGCCGCTCCGCCTTCTCCAGGGCTTCGATGCGCTTGCGGTCGGTCAGGTCGCGTACCACCTTGGCATAGCCGCGCAACGTGCCGGTGGCGTCGCGCACTGGCGTCATCACCACGTGCGCCCAGAAGGTGCTGCCGTCCTTGCGCACCCGCAGGCTTTCGTCCTCGGCTCGCCCGTGCTCGCGCGCCGTGGCGAGCTGCTGCTCCGGCCAGCGGCGCCGGCGCGCCTCTTCCGGGTAGAAGACGCTCAGGTGCTGGCCGACGATCTCGGCGGCGCTATAGCCCTTGATGCGCTCGGCGCCGGGATTCCAGCTCACCACGCGCCCGTCGCCGTCGAGCATGAAGATCGCGTAGTCCTTGACCGCGTCGACCATCAGGCGAAAGCGCTCCTCGCTGTGGCGCAGCGACTCCTCGTTGCGGCGCCGTTCGGTGAGATCGCGGGTGATCTTGCCGAAGCCGCGCAGCTCGCCTCGCTCATCGCGCAGCGCGGTAATCACCACGCTCGCCCAGAAACGCGACCCGTCTTTGCGAATCCGCCAGCCGTCGTCTTGCGACCGGCCCTCGCGAACGGCGATCCTGAGCTGTTCCTCCGGCTTTCCGCGCTCCACGTCTTCGGAAGAATAGAAGCGCGAGAAATGTTGCCCGATGATTTCATCGGCGCGGTATCCCTTGATCCGCTCCGCTCCCTCGTTCCAGGTTTTTACTTTGCCTTCGGGATCGAGCATGAAGATCGCGTAATCCTTCACCTCGTCGACGAGCCGACGAAACCGTTCTTCGCTCAGCCGCAACGCTTCCTGAATTTGCCTCCGCTCCGTGACGTCGCGAATCGCGCTTACGACGAATTGACCTTCCGGCTCCTCGAGGGGACTCAAACTGATTTCCACCGGGAGGGTACTGCCATCTTTGCGGCGGCCCTCCAATTCGAGCCCAGATCCCATCTCGCGCGTGCGGGGCGTCCTGCCAAACTCAGAGCGATGAGCAACATGCGCGGTCCGGGCCGCCTCCGGCACCAAGACCTCAACGGTTTGGCCCAGAAGTTCATCCGGGAGATAGCCGAACATTTTCTCCGCATGCGAGTTCACGAAGGCGATTCGGCCAGTCCGATCCACGATTAGGATGGCGTCGGGAGCCGATTCCAGCAGCCGCCATCTGCCGTCAGCGGCCGGTTTCAGATTGGATTGTGGCGCCGCTTCTTCTTGCCCCATGGTGCAAAGAAGCTAGCATCGTGTGTAGTTTGAGGGCAAGTTTTGCTGCGCTTCGAGGGCCAAGGCAGTCAAAAGTGGGCGCTTCATGTGACGAGTTCGGCGCTTCGGTGTTTCAAACTCGCCATGATTCTGGCCGGCGCCGCTATGCAAAACCGCGGCCTGAGGGCGTTCGCCGAATAAATTGGGGACGCTTCTGGGGTGCGCCGATGCGTCAAGCTGGAAATACCGCCCAAACCCGAAAATTTGCGCTCCGACCTTCGGTTTTTTCGCGCGCGACGGGCGTTAGAGGCCGAGGACGGCGGTGATTTGCACGGGATCGGCGCTCGGTTTCACAACGAAGCCGAAGCGGTTCGCTAGACCACGCATTCCAGAGTTATCGGGGAGAATGTGGGCTACGATCGACGTGAATTTTTCAGCGCGCGCGATTTCGATCAGGCGGCTAAGCAATTCCGTGCCGAGGCCGAGATGTTGCGCGGCGTCCGCGACGAGGATTGCGACCTCCGCAACCTGATGATCTCGTTGGCGGGATAGCCGAGCAATAGCGAGGATCTCGCGCCTTCCCGCGGCATCGTCACTTTCGGCGACAAGCGCCATCTCGCGGTCGTAGTCGATAAAGCATTTTCGCAAAAGGCGCTCGTGCGCGACGCGGGCGCTCAGCGCTTCCATGTGAAAATATCTAAGATACACGGTTTGCGCGGAGAGAGATGCGTGAAAGCGAGCTATCAACGGCTCGTCTTCGGGACGGATCGGCCGAATCAAAACTTCGCGGCCATTCTTCATCTTCCAGCGCCAAACGTACTGCGTCGGATACGAACGGATGGCGGGCTGGGGCAGCGCACTATCCACAACACTTTTATCGAACAGTACGATGCGGGCATCGAGCGCGCACAATCCATCGGCTGAGGCGAGCAGCGGATTGATATCGATTTCCTTGATTCGCGGCAGCTCAATGGAAATGTAGCTGAATCGCACGAGCACACCTTCGAGCGTTTGCATGTTCACCGGTTTGCGTCCTCGCACGCCCTTGAGCGCTCCGTAAATCTTGGTTTGCTCCATCAAGCGTTGCGCGAGCGTGGTATTAAGCGGCGGCAGGCCAAGAGCATGGTCCCGGTAAACCTCCACAAGTTCGCCGCCAGACCCGAACAGCAGCACGGGACCGAATTGCGAATCGACGCTGCTTCCTAAAATCAATTCGTATCCGTGGAGCTGCGCCATGGGCTGGACTGTGGCTCCCTCGAAAGCATCCGCGCCGACGCGTGAAATGACACTGGATTGAACCTGCGCGTACGCGCTTCGCACCGCGTCCGGATTCGCAAGATTCAGCTTCACGCCACCGACGTCGGTCTTGTGCGTGATTGTGTGGGAGTGAACTTTCAGCACGACGGGGAAACCAATTTCGGATGCGAGTTCCGCGGCTTCGTCTGCATTGCGGGCGATCTTCGTCGCGATGGTGGGGATGTCGTAGAGTGCCAGGATTTCTTTCGATTCCACCTCAGTGAGCAGGGAGCGTCCTTCAGTCAAAGCGGAATCGAGGATGCGCCCGGCCTTGGCCGTGCGCTCCCTGGCGACGCTCGGATCGTCCGCGATCGACGGGGTTTCGTACAGCCCACGAAGATGATAGCTGTATCGCCACATGTAAACGAAGGCGCGCGCGGCAGTGTCAGGAAAAGAAAAAGTGGGAATTCCGGACGCGTTCAGAACAACGTCACCGGCTTCGACGTACTTCCCGCCCATCCAACTGGCCAGCAATGGTTTTCCGTATCCTCTGGCGAAAGGCTTGAGGCGTTGCGCGACGCCGGCCGGGTCCGTCATTCCCTGCGGAGCGAGAATCGCGAGCAGGCCGTCACTCTGGGGGTCTTTGATCGCAATTTCGATCGCCCGAGCGTATCGCTCCGGATCGGCGTCGCCCAAAACGTCGATTGGATTTCCATGACTCCAATGAGGAGGCAGAAAACCATCGAGCGCTTTTTGCGACGCGTCCGAAAGGGGCGCTAGTTCCGCGCCTTCTGCGATCAGGGCGTCCGTCGCAAGAACGGCGGGGCCTCCGGCGTTCGTGACGATCGTTAGCCGCGGCCCGCGCGGGCGGGGCTGCTTGCTCAGCACTTCAGCCATGTAGAAGATGTCGGAGATGCTCTGCACGCGAAGGACGCCGCAACGGCGCAGCGCTGCGTCGAATACTTCATCGCTGCCCGTCAATGCGCCGGTGTGTGAGGTTGCGGCTTTTGAGGCAGCCTCCGAGCGGCCCGCCTTGATGACGATGATCGGCTTGCTCATGGCCACTTCACGCGCTGCGGAGAGGAACGAGCGCACATCTCCCACCGATTCCATGTAGATCAGAATGCTCTCCGTGTTGGGGTCGTATCCGAAATAGTCGATGAGGTCGCCCCAACCCACATCGAGCATCGAACCGGTGGATACAAATGCGCTGAAGCCGACCTCTTCGCGGAGACTCCAATCCAAAATCGCTGTCAGCAGTGCTCCGCTTTGGCTTAGAAACGCGACATTCCCGGGCCGTGCAATCGTCTGCGCGAATGTTGCGTTGAGTCCGATCATGGGGTTCATTACTCCGAGGCAGTTCGGGCCGATGAGCCGCAATCGTCCGTGCCGCAAGCGCTCCGCTATCTGGCGTTCGAGGGCTTGTCCCTCCGCGCCGTGCTCCCTGAATCCCGCAGAAATGACGACCGCAGCTTTTACATCTGCGTCGATGCATTCGCCAACGATTCCGGGAACGGTGACGGCTGGAGTAGCGATGACGGCAAGATCCAATGGATCCGGTATCTCGCGGATTGAGGGGTAGGAACGAAGGCCGAGAATTTCGGAATGGCGCGAATTTACCGGATAGACTTTTCCGTGGAAGGACGAGTTCTTCAGGTTGGCGAGCGTGGCTCGCCCGACGCTGCCCTCGCGATCCGTGGCTCCAATTACTGCCACAGAGTGCGGAGCAAAAACGGCATCAAGCGAGGGAGCTTTATTTTTGTGAAGGTCGGGCGCGTCGCGTTGCAACGGGGCTGGCAGATTCACATCCACACTATCGTAAGGACAGCACGTTTTGGCAAGGCCTCACGCGTCAGCCTGCGTGGACTGCCACGGAGGCGGCCTTGAAAGGCTCGGGGCAGGCTTGGTGGCCGGTAACTCCGGTGATATGGATGCGGTAAAAGACCGGCACCAAGGGCCGCTCAGCGCCATGGAGAGATGTTTTGGCGTAGCCGGGCTCCCACCAGATTGCTCTCGTTCGCAGGAGTTCGTAAGCTAGCTCGCGCTGGCTACTCCACGCGGGCACGTCGGGGAGCTCCTCGAAGCGACCAAAGGCGATAACACTGATCCAATTCCGCGAGCTTACTACCTCGTCTGCTTGGACGCAGACCAGAGGGTTGGCACGCATCCAGGAGACCTTTTGTCCGACCGTGGAAAAGCTGTAAAGGCAATCATCGTGGTACGTGAAATAGATGGGCACGACATAGGGCTGAAGCGCTTGAGAACACCCCAATCTGCCCATGTGCGTACGAGCTAGAAAGTCCAGGCTCGTCTGTCGGGTCATCTCTTGAATCAACATGGCACTCCCCCCAAGATCATATTCGGAGAGCCGATTGGAGTAAGGTTCCGGACTGAGTTGCCCTCACGCCCTCCCTTCAGTTGCGGACTGTCAGCACGGGGCAAGCGGCGTGCACAACTACTTTGTGCGCCGTGTTCCGTTCGAGGTGCGTTGCGGCTCCCATGAATGGCCCTGGATCCCGCACTCCCAAGACAATCAAATCAGCATCGCGTTCTTTGGCGACCTTCAGAATCTGTTCCGCCGGGTTTCCAAATTGAATCACAGCCTCCAACCGGCACCACGGCTCCGCCGATGCCGGAACAATCTCGTGCAGCTGAAATAGAAGATTTGACATGGCGTCCTCAGCAGCCGGATCGGTGGGCCGGGTTTCGAGTTCCTTGGCCACATGCAGGAGAATTAGCCGAGCCTCGTTTTCCTGCGCCATCGAAATGGCGTAAGGAGCGGCAGCGAGGGATTCCGGCGTGAAGTCCGTCGGAAAAAGTACACGACGGAATCTTGCAGATTTATGCGCTCCATGGTGTTCACCAGGTCCGATGGTGAGCACCGGCACGCGCGATCGCCTGAATATTTCCTCAGCCGCGGAGCCCAGCAGCAGCTTCTGAGTTCCGGTGCGGCCATGGGTGCCCAGCACGATCAAGTCAATCGCGTAGTCCCTGATCACTTGTTCGAGCGCCGGCCAGATCCCGGTTGCGCGCTCGAGAATGGATTCGTGCGGCAAGCCGGTGAGCTGCGCATCGACGCGTTGCATGTTCAGCTTAGCGGTATCCTCTTGCGCTTCGATGGCCACCTCAGTGACTTCCGGCGTTGTGTAGGTATGCATGGCGGGAATCACCGCGTGAAATGCATAAATTTTGGCTCCGTACTCGCGCGCGACGGAAGTAGCAAACGGCAATGCGGCTTCTGACGGTTCCGAGAAGTCCGTGAGGTAAAGTATGTTTTTGAGAGTGATTCGCGTTCCCACCTCGACGTTTGCCATGACACCCTCCTTGTTTAGGCAATGCGATGAAATTCGGCTTTTCGCTCCAGCCTTTAGCGCCTCACCGTCAGAACGGGACACGCGGCAGCCGCGACGACTCTGTGCGCCAAACCGATGCCCAGATGCGTTGCGGCTCCGGGGACGCCCGGTGGCTTGCGAACACCCAACACGATCAAGCTGGCGGGGATGCGCTCGGCGACTTCGAGAATCTTGTCGCTGGCCAAACCTCGTTCCACGAAATACAGCGGATCGCGCCAGAATTCGGTATCTTCGGGAACGAGCGTTCTTAGCAGGCGCTCCGACGATGGCATCACCTCTGTCGGGGAAATCAGTTCACCGACTTTCGGTTCCTCAACAACATGCAGGAGATTCAGGTGCGCCTCGAGCGCCAGCGCGATGGAGACGGCGTACGGTGCCGCCGCCTGGGATTCGGGGCTGAAGTCTGTCGCGTACAGGACTTCCCTGAGTTCCTTTTCCCCGCCCCTAACGCCCTGTGCGCGAGGACCCACCGTCAAGACTGGGCACGCAGCGTGGCGAAAGATTTCCTCCGCGTGCGAGCCGAGCAATAATTTGCCAATGCCAGTGCGACCTCGCGTGCCGAGGACGATCAGGTCCACCGTGTGCTTCGCCAGCGCCGATTCCACGATTTGCCACGCGGTTCCTTCGCCGAAACAGAGTTCGCTCTTCAGGCTTGGGAATGAACTGGCAATGGACTTCTGGAGCTCCTTCATCTTGCGTGCGTCGGCGTCTTCCGCGCGCTCCCAAGTCTCCGGCGGAAGGTTGTAGTCGCGAGGATCCTTCGCGTGAAGCACAAGCAACTTGGCCCGGAAACGATTGGCCAAAGCAGTTGCGTAGGATTGCGCCCTCTTCGAGGCGTCTGAGAAGTCTGTTGGAAAGAGAATGGTTTTCACCGTGACGGCGGTGGCTGATGCGGCAGCGGCTTTCATTTCGCGCCTCCTGGCATTAGATTGAGCGTTTTCGCCGCACTGGCGCTGTGATGTGCATCACCGCCGCTGGTGGTTCCTATCACGAGCGAGAGATCGCATGTTCGGGCACGTACGAGTCGATCGGGACGTTCAGCCGCCATTCGGATTCCGCCACAAAGGCACCCGCTTAAGTGACGCCGGTCACGGCGGCTAGTGATTTCGGGCACCGCAATAGGCGGCAACCTGCAGATATACAAGTGGCGTTGGCGCAGGTTGCTGAGGATCAACCGCTGGTTCGCCGAAAGGCCCGAACCTGCGATCGAAGGCCTATGGGGTTAGAGGAGGTTCAGCATGAGCCTAACGACCGATGTGGAGTTGCCAATTCCCGGCACTTACATGTTCGACGGCCAAGCAGCCATGAAAGGCTATCCGCTCAATAAGATGTGCTACTCGTTCAACAAGGCCGAGAACCGCGAGGAGTTCCTGAAGGACGAAGACGCCTACTGCCAGAAATACGGACTCACCAAGGAGCAGCACAAAGCCATTCGCGAGCGTAACGTTCTTGCCATGATTCACGAGGGCGGATGCATCTACTATCTGGCGAAGTTCGCGGGAATCTTCGGTCTTACTGTCCAAGATGTGGGCGCGCAGCAGACGGGCATGACGGTGGAAGCCTTCAAGCAAAAGATCAAGGCTCAAGGAGAGTAACCCATGGCACGGGTCATTGGCGGACTCACCACATCACATATCCCCGCGATAGGAAATGCAGTTCCGCACGAGAGGGAATTGCTCGATGATCCGTATTGGAAGCCGTTTTTCGCCGCCTATCCGCCGGCGCGAGCGTGGCTGCAGAAAATGAAGCCGGACGTGGCGGTGGTCATCTACAACGACCACGGCCTCAACTTCTTTCTCGATAAGCTGCCGACGTTTGCCATCGGGGCGGCTTTCGAATATAAGAATGCGGACGAGGGCTGGGGCATCCCAACAATCCCGCCATTCCAGGGCGATCCTGAGCTTTCCTGGCACATCATCGAGTCGCTGGTGCAGGAGGAATTCGATATCACTTCCTGCCAAGAGATGCTCGTTGATCACGGTTTCACCGTGCCGATGTCACTTTTCTGGCCAGGCAATTCGTACGGCGGCATCAAGACGGTTCCTGTGTGCATCAATACAGTGCAGCATCCGCTGCCATCGCCATTGCGCTGCTTCAAGCTTGGGCAAGCCATCGGGCGCGCGATCGAGTCCTATCCTAAAGATATCAAGGTTGTGGTCCTCGGCACCGGGGGAATGTCGCATCAGCTCGACGGCGAGAGAGCGGGCTTCATCAACAAGAAATTCGACATGCTGTGCCTGGACAAAATCGTGAGCGAACCCGAAGCGCTGACCAAGTATTCGATTCACGAACTGGTTCGGGAAGCAGGCGCGCAAGGCGCGGAATTCATTCTATGGCTGGCGATGAGAGGTGTCTTGCATCGGAAGGTAACCAAGATTCACAGCAGCTACCACGTCGCGGTTTCCAATACGGCCACTGGCTTATTAGTCCTTGAGAATGCGGCTTGATTCTAAGACGTTCGCGGAATGAGCAGTTTGCGATTGCAAAATTAAGGCGATCTAAAAGTCGGCCCACTGGTGAAAGCGTACGAGCTTCATTCCTTCTTGCCGCCAATTCGCGTGTCCGTGTTCGACGGCCACGGCAAGCAAAAGCCCTTTCTCGGAGACCCAGATCAAGGAGTCAGGCCGGAGCACCACTTTAAGAGAATACTCGTAGGCGCGCCACTTCTGGTCCGCTAAATCAAGGCGCACCCGGCCCAGATATCGCAATCGCCCTTTTAGGATTGTGACCTCGACTGGATTCTCTTGGTCCGGTTGCTCGATGTGTGCGAGCTCGACTTCCGTCGGCCGGTTTGAATCGCGCTCGGCATCGCGGGCGATTCCGCTCAGCGAGAACGCGGAGATCGGCCAAATGAGTCCGAAGGGGCGTTGCACCGGAGCATGGGTTTCGACGTCTGGGTGAGAGGGAGCACCGGCAAAGCAATAGAGTTCCTTTGGGAGGAAGTCGCAAGACAACGGTCCCGATTCCGGTTTCCACCGCAGCTTTGAAAAGTCGGTGACGTCGACAACCGTCAGATCGCGGGTGAGATGCACGAGAAAGCGATTGTCATGAGGCGTATTCTCAGGAGATTCGAATTTTCGCCGGCCCTCGACGTCGTACGTCCCGCCAGCCGTGCGCCAGATCGTCCATGTTTCGTGGAAATCGTAAACTTCTTCGCCAAAAGGCCCGATAGCGCCGAAATTGCTCTGCTCGATGACGGCGTATTCACCCTCGGCAATCTTGGTGCGAGATGCTGGCGGACCGGGAGGAGCGGTATGTTCGGATGTTTCCTGATCGAGGTGCGGAGCGGCTGCTGTCCGTCTCGACAGAGCGAGGGCCAGAGCAAAAACGACGAGTAGCAAGAGACAAAAAGACGTGTAAATCCGGGCTCTCGTAGTCCTAATGGTCGCTCCAGAGAATTCCAAGTTGCGAGTTTTTCGGGAACATGAGTTCGAAGCGAGTGTCCACCCGAGCCGCCCCGCGATGTTTAACACCAGCTTCTTTTGTTCGTTACGGAGATCAGGTTAGCATCCGCGTATGGTCTTGGGTCAAGCGGTTGTCTAGCAAGGTCGGACAGCGGAAAACGAGACATGGTCAGCGAACCATGAGCCCACTGCCCACGAGTATCCGCGAGCTGCCCGCGCCAACATCAGGCGCGGCGTCTGGTCTCTCCTCGCGTGAAGCGGTCGAACGACTAGGCCAGTATGGCCCGAATGAGCCCACGCCCGCGAGGCGCGGCGCAGCAGCCACCGATTTGCTCCTCCTACTTCTTAATCCCCTAGTGATCATTCTCTTGGTAGCCAGCCTGGTTTCGTTCTTCCTTGGCGACGCCGCGGACGCTTTAATCATTCTCGTCATCGTTTTATTGAGTGTTGCGATCAATTTCTTTCAGACCTATCGGTCGCAGCAAGCGATCGAGCGCTTGCGGGCAGATGTGACCCCGACAGCCACGGTTTTTCGCGACGGTTCTTGGCAGGAGATCGGTAGAGGCGATGTCGTCCCCGGCGATGTTGTGCGGGTGGCTGCGGGAGATCTGGTGCCGGCCGATGGCCAGCTTCTTGAAGCGCGCGATTTGTACATTCAGCAGGGGGCTCTGACGGGTGAGTCCTTGCCTGTAGAAAAGCACGCGGGCAGCCACGATGCTCTTGGTTCAACGGGCGCCGACTCCCCAAATCTCGTTTTTATGGGCACATCGGTGGTGAGCGGCACAGGGACGGTCCTGATCCTTACCACGGGCCCGCGCACAACCTTCGGAGCCATCGCAGAGCGTTTGGCTGCGCGCGCGCCGGAGACTGACTTCGAGCACAGCATGAAACGCTTCGGCCTGCTGATCATGCGAGCCGTTTTCCTGCTTGTGCTTTTCATCTTGGTGGTTCGCGTCGCACTTCACAAAGACGCCTTTGAGTCCTTCGTATTTGCCGTCGCTCTCGCGGTCGGCTTGACGCCCGAATTCTTGCCCATGATCACGTCAGTGACTCTCGCTCGCGGCGCCGTTCGAATGGCTCGCGAACATGTCGTCGTCAAACATCTGCCGGCCATCCAGAATTTCGGCACAATCGACGTTCTCTGCAGCGATAAAACCGGCACTCTCACCACTGGCCAGATGGTCCTTGCCTCCTCGGTCGACTATCTTGGGGAGGCCTCGGACCGACCGCTTGCGCTCGCTTATCTCAACAGCAAATTCGAAACGGGAATACGCAGTCCCCTGGACGTTGCAATCCTCAAAACACCCCGGCCTGATAGTGATGACTACGTGAAATGTGACGAGATCCCCTTCGACTTTGAGCGACGGCGCCTCTCGATCGTTGTCGCAAAAAAAGAGGATGGTTCCACCGATGAGCGCATTCTCATTACGAAAGGCGCCCCAGAAGGCATTCTCGCCCTCTCTTCCTTCTATGAGGCCGAGGGCAAGACAATTCCTCTGGAGCCTGATGCGCTTCATCGATGCCGCAAGACCTTCGACGATCTCAGCGCGCAAGGTTTCCGCGTCCTGGGGGTCGGATATCGTAATGTAGATGTGTGCCCGAGTTACAGCTCTGAGGAGGAACGATCGCTCGTATTTGCCGGATACCTGGCTTTTGCCGATCCGCCCAATCCGGATGCCGCCGATTCCATCGCCGCCATGAGGCGGGACGGCGTTGAACTGAAAATTCTGACGGGCGACAACGAACTCGTCGCGCGACATATCTGCGAGCAAGTCGGCCTAGCAAATCCCATGATTATTCTGGGCGATGAACTCAACCGGACGAGCGATCCCGCACTTCAACATTTAGCCGAGCAAGCGACGGTATTCGCCAGGGTCTCGCCCGTGCAGAAGCATCGCATCATCCAGGCCTTGAAGCTCCGCGGCCACGTTGTGGGCTACATGGGAGATGGCATCAACGATGCGCCCTCGCTGCATGCCGCCGACGTCGGCATTTCGGTGTTCTCGGCGGTCGACGTCGCGCGAGAAGCTGCGGAGATAATCCTGCTCAAACCGGGTTTGGATGTTCTCCACAAGGGAATCATCGAGGGGCGCCGGGCCTCGGCCAATGTTTTGAAGTACATCTTGATGGGCACGAGCTCGAATTTCGGCAACATGTTCAGTATGGCCGGCGCCTCCTTGTTCTTGCCGTTTCTACCCATGCTGCCGACACAGATCTTACTGAACAATTTCCTCTACGATACGGCCCAGGTGACGATTCCATCCGATAACGTTGACGAGCACTATGTTCAGGCTCCGCGCAAGTGGGACATGACTCTTATTCGGAATTTCATGGTGCTGATCGGCCCGATCAGTTCGATCTATGATTTCCTCACATTCTACGTCCTACTTCACTTTTTTCACGCGAGCCAGCCGGAATTTCACACGGGTTGGTTCGTCGAGTCGCTAGCGACGCAAACACTCGTCCTGTTCGTAATTCGAACGACCAAGAATCCCTTCAAGAGTCGCCCGAGCCTTCCGCTTGCGATTACTACAATTCTGATCGTGATCGTGGGAGTTTGCCTCCCTTATTCGGCATTTGCTCACCGTCTCGGATTCACACCTTTGCCCGGCCCGTTCTTCACATTCCTCGCAATTTCAACAGTCACGTATTTGCTGCTCGTTGAGGTAGCCAAAAGGAGCCTTTTTTCGCATGCCGACATATGACCGCGTTACACAGGCCGGCGGTGGGGCCGCGGATTGGCTTGAGTGGTGATGCACATCACATCTCGTCGTAATGAATGTCACCGCAAACCCAACGAGATACGGCGGACTCTTGCAGAGGGACCCGTGGGCGAACGGAACAAGGAACGGCTCACAGAAAAGGATTAGAACATGATCCAAAACACAATCGGTGTGGAGATTAAAATCGTTCCCAGCGACCACCCATCGGGAGTGGATCAGGTGATGCGCGACGCTATCGCCAAGAAAGCCTTTCAACTCTTCGAGAACCGGGGCCGGATTGCGGGCAAGGAAGAAGAGGACTGGATCTTGGCGGAATCGAAAGTTGTTCGACCGCTCTGTTGCGGAGTCCTGGAGACTGAAGACGCGGTCGATGTGGCCATGGATGTAAGTGGGTTCGATCTGCCGAGCGGGATCGAGATCGTCACCGAGCCGCATCGCCTGATTGTTAGCGGTGTCGAACGACTCCCGAACGAGCCCGGCCAGACAGAGTCGAAAGGGGAGTTTCCATCGCGGATCTTCAGCATTGTGAAACTGCCAGTAAAAGTAGACGCAAGCAAGATTGAGTCGGACTTGAAAGGGCACGTCTTGCAAATCCGCGTTTCGAAGACAGCAGAACCAGAGCCTACCTACTGCGGGCAAGTCGAATTGATGTCAGCGTAGGTCTCTCGTTGTGGCCGCTAATGGTGGGTTGACTGCCGACTCACTCGGGCTAGTAGTCGGTCAAATGTTTCGAGGTGACGCTCGCGCGCACCGCGTTCAACACTGCTAGTAGGTCAATGATCTCCTGGGCAATTGCGCCCTCGATTGGGCGCAGCCAGCCGAGAGCCGCCATGACCATACCAATCAAGCTCAGCGCCATGCCGCCCATAGCGCTTTCGAGAGCAATTCGCCGCATCCGTCCGCCAATATGAATCAATTCGTCCACCTTTGACAGGGAACTGTCCAGAACGACAGCATCGGCTGCCTCGGCAACGATATCGCTTGTTTGGCCTAGCGAAACGCCGATCGTTGCCGCCTGCATGGCAGGGGCATCGTTGATTCCATCCCCCACGAATACGGTCTTGCTGCGTGCCGTCTCGGTGCGAACGATCCCCACCTTTTCCTCTGGCGACTTTGCTGCATGAGTTTCTCGAATACCCACTTCAGCCGCTACCGAGCTGACTTCATCGGGGCGGTCTCCTGAAACGAGGACCAGTCGTGTAATTCCGTGACGCGGGCCGAGGTGTCCGAGGAAGGTACGGGCGCCCGATCGTGGGGCGTCGCGAAAACGGAATAGAGCAGCGAAGTTTCCGTTGAGAAACATAAGGCATTCCAGGCCCTCACGCGCCACCGGCAACTTGATCATCTTCGCCTGCACTTGACGCCTGCCCGTCAGCAAAATCTCTTGCCCCGCGACCACGCCCATCAGACCGGCTCCGGGAGGTTC
Organism: Candidatus Acidiferrales bacterium; assembly: GCA_036518755.1. Lineage (GTDB taxonomy): Bacteria > Acidobacteriota > Terriglobia > Acidiferrales > UBA7541 > Palsa-295. Next base: position 13,340 of record DATDMO010000003.1, read on the forward strand.
GTGGATTTCCGAAACAGGCTGTGGTTGCAATCCAGCTTCATTCGCGGCGTCGAGAATCGCACGAGCCAGGGGATGCTTCGAGTAGCGCTCTACGCTTGCCGCTGCGCGCAGCAAATCGCTTTCGGCAAAGCCCGGTGCACATTCAATCTCGATAAGTGAAGGGTGACCGTATGTGAGGGTACCGGTTTTGTCGAATATGAATGTGCGGCAAGACTCTATCTGTTCGAGAATCGCAGGGTTCTTGATGATGATCCCTTGCCGAGCCGCGAGAGAAATCGCCCCTATCACAGCGACAGGGATCGCGAGTAGCAGCGGGCACGGAGTTGCGATCACTAAGACGGCCAGAAAGCGATGCGACTCTCTGGTAAGAGCCCACGCCAAGAGTGCGATTGCAACAGCTAAAGGTGTATACCAGGCGCCCAGTTGGTCACCAAGACGGCGAAGCCGCGGCCGGCGCTGTTGTGTTTCCTCCATGACGCGCATGATCCGGGCATAACGAGAATCGACGGGCAGCTTTTCAGCTCGAATCGTCAATGCAGTCTCGCCGTTCAAGGCGCCTGAAATCACCTTCGAGCCCGGCGCCTTGGACATCTCGTATGGTTCACCGGTCAGGAAAGATTCATTCATCCTCCCTTGCCCTTCCAGAACGACTCCGTCTGTCGGGCACACCTCGTGAGGATACACGAGGAGCGAATCCCCCACATTGATTGCGCCTATCTCTACGTCCATCGTCTGGTCGCCAACTCTTCGATGGGCGCTTTGCGGCATCCGCTTTGCCAGCGCATCGAGAACAAACGACGCTCGCCGAGAGGAATACTCCTCAAGCGTTGCGCCGCCTGAAAGCATCAACACAACGATCGATCCGACCAAGTATTCGCCTTGAATGACTGCGACGACGATTGAGATGCCCGCGAGCAGGTCTGAACCAAACTCTCGCGCCAAAAATTTGCGCAGCAGGGTGACGACCAGCGGCAGCCCGCCAATCACGAGTACAACGTAGAGAGGAATAAGGAATATCGCCGCAGTGGAATGAACCGCAAATCGAAGAAGAAGGTGGCAAATTATTCCGCTGACGGCGAGAAGAGCGACCAAAGAATCACGCCGCAGTGCTCCCGGGCTCGTATTTTTCCAAGGAGCTCCCACCCGTGTTGCAACGTCATGAGACTTGGCTGAACTCCCTACGGAGCCACCTCCCGCGACCGCCCGGGCCTTATCGGCATTCTTGCTGTGGGGTTCGATCACCTTTGCTTAATTAACACGGAGACACAGCAATTGCGACAAAGATTACAACCCAGAGCGATCTCAGCAACTGTCGAGTTTCAACTACGGGGTGCATGACGTGAGGCGGGTTGGATGGACCAGAATGCACGGCAAGCCGGGTGGCGGGCGCTAGGCGACGATGTGGACGTAAAGAATGACGAGAGTGACAAAGGCAGAGATGCCGAGGGCGAAACCGCCGAGGTGCAGACGCGGGTGGATGGAGCGAGCGTAACGGATGCCGGCCACCAGGAAAACAACGTTGGACGATATGGCGAAAGCAAACCCTCCAATGACGAGAATTTCTCCCAAGACTGCGCCCCACGCCCAACTGGCAGAACCCAGAGTTATGAAAGCCAGCGCAGCGGAACCAAGGGTGACCGTGGCGGCGGTGGCGAAAGTGTACCCGCCTGCAAAGCCTACATTCGCGTGCAAAAGAAGAAGCAAGAAGGCAATCGCATACTCGGCCAGCACGACAAAGGCTACAAGAGCCCGATAGCGGGTGTCCGCCGGGCCGAAGAACTGTGCATCTGAAAACAAGGCCGCGGGGATGAGCACATTGGCGAGCGCGGCAACGCCGAGCGCAATGCAGAGTCGATGCCGGGATATGACAACATCCTTTGCAGGACTCATTGAGATGTCGGCAGGCACGAAGGTGGTCGCGCGGATTATACAACAGGAATGATGATGAAATGCTTCACCTTTGGCGCGTAAGCTACCCCAGCCTCAGCAGTGCGCTATGCTCGCCGACTGTATAGCATGTATGTGAAACAGCCGTGTAACCAGGCTTCACCCGTGACGTTGTCATGTCTGCTGTCAACCGACTCATCGAGCACGTGAGCGTACTGGCCTCCAAGGCGAGCTACTTCTTGCTCAAGTTGCTGGCGAGCGTGGGCCATCAATTCGTCGTAACACTGATCCCACAACTCATCCCTATGAGCGAGCGTCCCCGGTATGCGACCGCTCACCGCTTCCAGAACATGCTCATCAATTGCTTGGGCATCGGATGGAGGTAGCTCCCCGGGCCAGTAGATATTCGAGGCGAGTCGGACAAGAAAGCACCTATCTCGAAACCACTTTGTTTTCAGTGGGAAGGTTGGGGTGAGCGATGGGATTTGAAAACACCCGTTAAATTCCTAAGCCCTGTAGTTAGAAGGCGTTGCACCCGCTGACAAAGGCCAATTGCTGATTCTGCTGATTCCCGGACGGAGGAATAACCGTGTGGCTAACAGCTGTGCCCGTTACCTGCGAGCCCTGGTTTGGACCAGCATGCAAGGCGAATGACACGAACGTGAGGTGCCGCCCGGAGCCGGCGACCTCCCGGGAATCGTTCTAACCTTTCCGTCGGTGTTGACCGACGACCGTTGGGATGTAATGAGGACAACAGTCCTGGCAAG
>DATDMO010000004.1:0-7962 GCA_036518755.1 Candidatus Acidiferrales bacterium
CGGAGAATGTGCCTCGACAAGAAGTGCTGAGGCGTTTGCTTCGCTCGTTGTGGGAGGGCGACGGTCGAATTGTCGAAAAACCATCGGAAATTTGTGTGGTGGGCCATCGTATTGTCCACGGCGGCAGCAAATTCTATGACCCGGTCATCATTTCGGACGAAGTGAAGCGCGCCATCAGAAGCGCTTCCGCCATCGCGCCCCTGCACAACCGCGCCGAACTCGAAGTTGTCGAACTCATCGAGGGTTTGATGGGGCGGACTCCGCAAGTGGCGGTCTTCGATACAGGCTTTCATCAACATCTTCCGCCCGCCGCGGCCACATATCCGGGACCGTACGAATGGCTCCAGCGGGGAATTCGGCGATACGGCTTTCACGGAATCAACCACCAATACTGCGCGCGGCGCGCCGCTCACTTGCTCGGAAAGCCGCTGGATGCGCTGCGGCTGGTGACTTGCCACCTCGGCAACGGTTGCTCGCTCGCGGCGATTGCCGGCGGCCGCAGCGTGGACACCACGATGGGTTTCACTCCACTGGAAGGACTGATGATGGGTACGAGAGCCGGATCTATCGATCCGGGTATCCTGACTTATCTGATGCGAGAGGATGGGGTGGACGCCCGGCGGCTCGATCGGCTGCTCAATGACGAGTCCGGGCTGCTGGGTATCTCGGGCGTCTCGAGTGACATGCGCAGTATCTCAGAGGCGATGAAATCGGGCAACGAGAGGGCGAAGCTTGCCTTTGAGATCTTCATCCACCGCTTGCGGTCCTACATGGGCTCAATGGTGACGGCGCTTGGCGGGGTTGATGCACTGATTTTTACGGCCGGGATTGGAGAGAATTCCGCCGACGTACGAGAAGCGGCCTGCGCGGGCTTTGAATTTCTTCACCTCAGACTCGATCCGGTCGCAAATAATCAATCCCCGGTCGACCGGGACATCGCCGCGCGCAATTCTTCGGTGCGCGTGCTGGTGATCCATGCGCAGGAAGATTGGGCCATAGCAGGGGACTGCTGGAGAATTTACTCAAGCGGCCAACACACTCTCTGACCGACCTTTGTCCGTCACGCCGGCTGCTGAAAACTGGGTCACGAACCGCAGGAATGAGGTCCCCCCTGGCAGCGGGCACCACCAAGCGCTTCTAAAATTTTATTCATGTGGGATTTATCTGGTTATGAGGCAGACTTTTACATAGGCTGATACTTGTCGCCTAAAATACCGGGTCGGCTGAAGCCGGGTTGGAGAGGCGCGCGGCAATCCAATAGCTTGGGTCCGTGTGATTCAAGCATCCGTTTCGCAGCGAAGAATTTGTGGCTGCCTGCCCGAGCTCCGGAGCTTTCGGTGGATTCTCGTACGTTGCGTCAGACGGGAGGGCATATGCATGCGACGATATCTGGGCTTGTTCCACGGCCGTCAACGGTCGGGCGGTCCGTCTGGTTTGGCGACAGTCGTCGTCGGCGTGGAAGTCGAATTATAAGAGATACTTGGGTGCTTTTCAGTGCCTTGGCGATATTCCTAGCCGGAGTGCTTCCCGCCTCCGCGCAGCGCGTGGATACGACGGAATCCGCATCGGCCGAGCTCGACTTCCAAGCGTCCAACTCGCCGCAGGAAGCGGCGCAGAATAAGGGGTCAAATGCCGCGCCGCTTACACTTACCCTGGAAAGCGCCCTGGAGCGGGCACGCGCCAACGTCCCGCAGTTCCAGGCTGCTGTGACGGCCGCGAAGCTGGCCCATGAGGACCGAATCCAAGCCCGGGCCGCGCTCTTGCCGACCGTGAGCGGCACCACGCAATATCTTAATACGCAGGGGAATGGTAAGACGCCGAACGGCCGGTTCGTGTCGAATGACGGGGTGCATGTATATCGAGCCTGGGGCGTGATGCACGAGGATCTGAGCGTCAACACGCTGACCCTGGCTGCCTATCGAGGCGTCTCGGCGGCGGAAGCGGTGGCGAAGGCTCAGGAGGAGATTGCGCGCCGCGGGCTGCAAGTTACCGTTACCCAGGCGTATTACGGGCTACTGGTTGCCCAGCGCAAGTACGCCGCGGCGCAGCAAGCCCGCGACGGAGCGGAAAGCGTGCTGAAGATCAGCGAGGACATGGAGAAGCAGGGTCAAGTTGCCCACAGCGACGTGATCAAGTTTCAGATTCAATTCAATCAGCAGGACGAGGCATTCCGCGAAGCCAATCTGGCGATGGGAAACGCACGCTTGAATCTGGCCGTGCTGCTTTTCCCCGCCTTCAATCAAGACTTCAACCTTGTCGACGATATGGACACCGCGCGCCCCTTGCCAAGCTTTGAAGAAACGGAGCAGCTGGCACTGAAAAGCAATCCGGAACTGGCGGCCGCTGCTGCGACACTGCGACAGTCGAATATGGCGGTTTCCGTAGCGCGAGCGGCGTTCTTTCCGACGATCAGCTTAGACGTGGATTACGGAATCGAGGCGAATGCTTTCGCATTGCGCAGCCGAAACGCCAGTATACCGGAGGCGGGCGTATTGCCGAACCTCGGCTATTTTGCGACCGCGGTCTTGAATGTACCTGTGTGGGACTGGGGTACGCGCTGGAGTCAGCTTCACCAGGCCGAGGATCGCAGAGCGCTGGCGCACCTGGAACTGACATTTGCCCAGCGGCAGACGCTCGCAAATCTCCACTCGTTTTACGAGGAGGCGAGCACGGCGCGATCGGAAGTAGACTTATTGCGGAGCTCCGCCGATCTGGCGGCTGAGAGCCTGAGATTGAACACGCTGCGGTATCGTTCGGGAGAATCGACGGTGCTCGACCTGGTGGACGCGCAGAACACTCTCACCCAGGCGCAAGGCGCTTATGCCGATGGTTTAGCTCGGTACCGCGTAGCGCTGGCAACGCTGCAGACGCTCACAGGGAGCTTTTGATCGATGCCTCGTCAGACCCCCGACTCTCTTGACATCGCGGCGACATCGAAATTAACGATGGTTGCCTTGGTGACGACGAAGGGCGCACCGCGGTCGACTCGCGCCGTGTCGAGAGTCAGAGGTTGTGTAATCCTTGTGCTGTGCGCAGCCGTGGGCCTCGCCGCTTGCTCCGGCACCGAATCGGCGGACAAGGAGCCGGTGGTATCGGTTCAAGCGGAACCCGCCGAACGCACCAGCATTCAACAGAAGGTTGTCGCCGAGGCCGTCCTTTATCCGATTCACGAGGCGGCCATCACGCCCAAGGTGAGCGCGCCGGTTCTGAAATTCGTTGTGAACCGCGGCGACCATGTTCGCGCCGGCCAACTGCTCGCTGTCTTGGAAAACAAAGATCTCGTTGCGGCCGTGACCGAAAATAAAGGAGTTTACGAGCAGGCTCAGGCGGACTACGCGAACACTGTTGCCTCGACGCTACCCCAGCAGCTTCAAGCCGCCCGGTCCGATGAGGAAAATGCGAAAGCCGCGTTGGGCGCCGCCCAACGGCTCTACGACAGCAGCAAGAATTTGTACGAACAGGGTGCTCTGGCGAAGAGGCAGCTTGATCAGGCTCAAGTAGCCTTGGTCCAAGCGCAGACGCAGGAGCAAGCGGCGGAGCAGAAGCTACAAAAAATGGAGGCGGTGAGCAACGCGGCTCAGCAGAAGTCCGCAGCGGGTCAACTCGCCGCCGCTCAAGGAAAATACCAGGGCGCACAGGCTCAACTTGCGTATTCGGAGATTCGCAGCCCGATTGATGGAGTCATCACGGACCGGCCGCTGTACCAGGGTGAAATGGCCACGGCAGGAACGCCTCTAATCACGGTGATGGACGTGTCTCGGATTGTGGCTCGCGCGCATATTCCCGAGGCCCAAGCAGAATCGTTGAAAGTGGGCGATCCCGCCGAGATTTCATCGCTGGACGGCAAGGACAAAATTTCGGGAAAAGTGACCATCGTCAGCCCGGCCCTCGATCCCAACAGCACCACCGTGGAAATATGGGCGGAGGCGAAAAATCCCAAGGGACAATTCAGGGCGGGTGCGAGCGTGAACCTCGTCATGGTGTCAAAGACCGCCGCGGAGGCTATCGTTGTCCCAAAGAGCGCCCTGCTCGTCGATCCAAAGGAAGGCACCAGCGTAATGGTTGTGGGCTCCGACAGCCATGCGCATCAACGCAAAGTGCAGACCGGCATTCAAGAAGACGACCGCGTGGAGATTGTCCAGGGAATCAAGGAAGGAGAAGTTGTCGTAACCGTGGGAGCGTACGGCCTGCCGGATAACGTAAAGGTGGCCGTCCAGAAACAGAGTGAAGGCGCCGAATAGGCGCCCAAAGAAAACCGACGGAGACAGATCCTAGCCCACTCAGGTCGAATCCGCTGATGACGAAATCCACCGAAATGCAAGCGCCGCACGTTTCGTCACCGGCGGACGTTCCCTCCGGGGAGCGTCCCGGGTACTGGATTGTCCGCCACTCGAAATCAATCATATTTCTGACGATTACGCTGGCGCTGATTGGCGGATACCTCGCGTTTACGATTCCCGTTGCGGTTTTTCCCGAGACGAACTTCCCGCGCGTTCTTATTGGCGTGGACAACGGCGTCACTCCCATCAATCAAATGCTGGTGACCATCACCCGGCCGATCGAAGAAGCCGTGAACAGCGTTCCGGGGCTCGAAGACGTTCGTTCCATTACCAGCCGAGGCTCGGCGGAAATCGATCTTTTTTTCGACTGGGATGTGGACATGTTCCAGACGCTCCAGCGAGTCAACGCGGCGATGGCGCAAGTGCAAACGTCCTTGCCCTCCACAGCTCGAATTGAAACGCACCGTCTGACATTCGCGAGCTTTCCAATTATCGGCTACAGCCTTACGTCGGACACCTTGCCGCAGACTCAATTGTGGGAACTGGCGACGTACCAGATGAAGCCGCGACTGAACCGGCTGAACGGCGTATCGACCGTGCTCGTGCAAGGCGGGGAAGTGCCGGAGTTCCAGATCACGCCGGACGCGTCGAAGCTGCTGCGTGCTCAGGTTACCGTTCCTCAAATTCTGCAGGCGGTAGGAAGCACCAACCTGATTGCCTCTCCCGGGCTGCTGGAGCAGAACCATCAATTATTCTTGACGCTCGTAGATGCTCAAGCCCACGCGGCATCGGAAATTTCGGGCATCATTGCGAAAACCACTCCGGGCGGCTTGCCGGTTCGCATCGGCGATGTGGCCGATGTCCATGCGTCCGTCGAGCCGGTGTACACGATCGTCACCGCAAACGGAAAACCTGGCGTTCTGCTGAGCATCAATCGCCAGCCGAGCAGCAACACCGTGCAGGTTGCCGATGAAGTGCACGCGGAAATGGAGCAGCTCAAGAAAACGCTGCCGCCTGGAGTCACCATCAGCAGCTACTACGACCAATCCGATATCGTGAAAGCGTCCATCAGCGATGCACGAGATACGATTTTGATCGGGCTGGTCCTTGCGTCCATCGTGTTGGTGGTGTTTCTGCGGGATTGGGGCACGTCGCTGGTCGCGGGATTGGTGATTCCGGTGACCATCCTGGTGACTTTCATCGTGCTCAAGATCGTTGGCGAGACGTTTAACCTGATGACCCTCGGCGGGCTGGCTGCCGCCGTCGGGCTCGTGATAGACGATGCGATTGTGGTGGTCGAAAACATTGTGCTTCATCGCGACGCCGGTGAAGAACGGATCGAAGCGATCCACAGCGCCCTTTCCGAAATCACGGTGCCTTTAATCGGTTCCACTTTGACGCCCATCGTGGTGTTCCTGCCATTGATCGCAATTACCGGAGTCACGGGAACATTCTTCCGGGCGCTTGCAATCACCATGGCCGCAGCCCTTTTTACGTCGCTGGCCTTGGCTCTTGTCTGGACGCCGAACTTGAGCCGGTATTTCATCCACACGAAGCGAGCGGAATCGAATCCGCGAGCGGACGCGGAAGAAGTTGATTCAGCCGACCGGGGGGAAGAGCTATCCCTGCGGCAACGCGAAATGGATCGCCTGATGGCCGCGGAAGAAGCGTCGATGCAAGGCTTTTTTGGCCGGGTGATCAAGTTTTACGAGCGATGGGCGCGGCGAGCATTGGAACATCCACTTTGGCTAGTCGGTTTGTGCGCGATTCTGCTGGTGGCCTCCTACTTTTGTTACAAAGCGCTGGGATCGGACTTGCTGCCCGCGATGGACGAGGGTGGATTCATTGTCGACTACATTATGCCCGCCGGCAGTTCACTACAAGAGACCAACCGAGTCATAGCTCACCTCGAGAAAATGATTGGCGAGCTTCCCGAAGTCGCGAGCGTATCCAGGCGCACCGGCTTGCAATTGGGGCTTGCGACCGTCACCGAAGCCAATACTGGAGACATTTCGGTAAAGCTCAAGACCAAGCGGAGCAAGAGCGTGTATGCCATCATGGACGATCTACGGGAGGAGTTCGCTCAACGGGAGCCCTCCGTGGATGTCGAATTCATCCAGGTGCTTCAGGACATGATCGGTGATCTTTCGAACGCGCCCGAACCCGTGAGGATTCAATTATTCTCGCCCGATGCGGACTTGCTGCAGCAATGGGCGCCGAAAGTGGCCGACGCGATCGGCGCGATCCAAGTGAGTGGGAAGAAGCCCGTGGTTGATGTGCTGAACGGCATCGAAAATACGATCAGCGGTCCGGCGGTGACCTTTCAGGTGAACCCCAGCGTCGCGGAGCGGGCCGGTTTTACTCCCGAAGAGGTTTCCACCGACGCGGAAGCTATTCTGGAAGGAACGCCCGCGCCGACTCCGGTGGTTGCCAACGATCGCGCATACACAATACGCGTCCGCTTTCCCGACGCCAATCGCGCCTCGCTCGAGGCGATGAGTAACACGCTGCTGGTCAGCTCAAGCGGCCAAACCGCCACGCTGGGTTCGCTATCGACGATTGCGGAATCGCCGGGGCAGACGGAGATTCTTCGCGACAATTTGCAGCGCGAAGTCGCCGTCACGGCGCGGTTCGAAGGCCTGGATCTCGGCAGCGGCATCCGTGAAGTTCAGAAAACGGTGGATGGACTTCACTTGCCATCGTCCATCCGCGTGGAATACGGCGGGCTCTACAAGGAGCAGCAGAAATCTTTTCACGATCTCGTCGTGGTGCTGGTGCTTGCGCTGGCGCTTGTGTTTATCGTGCTACTCTTTGAATTTGGAGGATTTGCTGGGCCGCTGGCCATTCTTACGTCCGCGCTGCTTTCCACTTCCGGCGTCCTTTTCGCTCTTTGGATTACCGGCACAACCTTTAACATTTCTTCGTTTATGGGATTGATCATGGTGATAGGCATCGTCGCCAAGAACGGGATTTTGCTGCTCGATGCCGACCAGAAATTCCGCGCCGTTGGATTTTCGCCGGAGGAAGCCATGATTCAAGCGGGAAGAAGGCGGCTGCGTCCCATCGTGATGACCGCGCTGGCCGCGATGTCCGGCATGCTTCCGCTTGCGCTTGCCTGGGGAGCGGGATCGCAGATGCTCCAGCCGCTAGCCATCGCGGTGATCGGAGGGATTCTGATCTCCATGGTGCTGTCTTTGATTATCACGCCGGCGATGTATTTCAATTTGTCGCGAGAACGCGCAAAGTAATTCAGCTTGCGCTTTCCGGCGTCGCATGTCCTCCCCACCACCGCGCGGAGTAAACGATCACCGCTGCCACCAACCACCCCGCGGCGTACATCGGTTCGGCCTTCCATCGCAGGACTGCCGAGTGCATCAGGCCGATCCACGAAAATGCCGCCGCAATCACGCACCAAATTGCCGCACGCCCGAAATTCCGGTCGATCGCTTCGGTCACGACCGACGCAATTACCAGGACCAGAAAAAGGAATCCGTTGCCCAACCCTTGCACCGACGACCAATAAATGGATCGGTTCAACGCGGCTTGCACGCCTGCGCCGGCCGTCGAAATCTGCAGTGCAGGCAGCGCGGAATTCACCGCGGCGGATACCACCGCGCCAGCGGGAATCACGAATCCCAAAAGCACGGCGCTCAAATATTTTCGATCCACGCGGCAGAGCGTC
>DATDMO010000005.1:0-12284 GCA_036518755.1 Candidatus Acidiferrales bacterium
TGAGAGCGCTGAGGCGGATTGCGCCGCGGCCGTAGTCGCTGAAAATCAGGAACCCTGAGCCGAACGGTCGCAGCTTCGACAGGGCAAGCCCATTGAGGATCGATCCCATGGCATGTTCGCGCACGCCGAAGTGCAGGTTTCGCCCGGTGTAGTTGCCGGCCTGGAAATCGCCCGCACCGTCGAAGGTGAGGCGCGTCTTGGTGGAAGGCGATAGATCGGCCGATCCGCCGATCAGCCACGGAATACTCTGCGCAACCGCGTTGAGGACCTTGGCTGATGAGTCGCGCCCGGCCACTCCTTTGGCGTCGGCTGGAAACACCGGTACGCTCTTCTCCCAGTCCGCCGGTAAGTCGCGCCGCTGCATGCGCTGGACTTCGTCGGCAAGCTGCGGATGAGCTTTTTGGTATTCCTTGAACTTGCCTTCCCACTGCTGGCGCAGATTACGTCCGCGCTTCCCGATACCTTCCCGGAAGTGTTCGTAGACGCCGTCCGGAACCAGGAACTTGGCGTCCTCCGGCCATCCGTAGGCGCGCTTGGTGAGCTTGATTTCTTCGTCACCCAGCGGTTCGCCGTGCGCCGCAGGCGTGTCCTGTCGGTTGGGAGAGCCGTATCCGATGTGGCTCTCAACGATCACCATGGTCGGTCGATCCTTGGTCGTCTTGGCCGCTTGGAGAGCGCCTTCGATGGCGGCGAGATTGTTGGCATCGCCGACGCGCAGCACGTTCCAGCCGTACGCCGCAAAGCGCGCGCCCACGTCCTCGGTGAACGCCACGCTGGTGGGGCCTTCGATCGTGATGTGGTTGTTGTCGTAAATCCAGCAAAGATTGCTGAGCTTGAGGTGGCCGGCGAGGGATGCGGCTTCGCTCGAAACGCCTTCCATCATGCAGCCGTCGCCGCACAAGGCGTAGATGCTGTAGTCAAAAATATCGAAGCCGGGACGGTTATAGCGAGCGGCGAGCCACTTTCCCGCGATCGCCATGCCAACACTGGTGGACACGCCTTGGCCGAGCGGGCCCGTGGTTGTCTCCACGCCTGATGTCCAGCGATATTCCGGGTGGCCGGCAGCACGGCTGCGGAATTGGCGGAAATTCCGGATGTCATCCAGCGTCACACTGGCCCGGCCGAGAACTTCGTAATCCGGATCCACCGCCTTGGTGCCCACCAGGTGCAGGATGGAGTACAGCAGCATGGAAGCATGACCAGCGGAGAGGACGAATCGGTCGCGGTTGGGCCAGATCGGCTCTTCCGGATCGAAGCGCAGCATGCGCTGCCAGAGCGCATACACGGTGGGCGCCATGCCCATAGGCGTACCGGGATGACCCGAGTTGGCTTGCTGGATGGCGTCAATCGCGAGCGTGCGAATCGTGTTAACGCACAACTCATCCAGGTTTACAGCAGTGACTGCGATGTTTGCCATACTTCCCCCACAGAAAATGGCTGCAAGACTTTAGCGCGGAAACCATGTCTCTGACTCGCTGGCTTTTTTCTTTTGATTCACCTGATTCACCGGCGGCCAGGATGTTTCAACCGAAATGCCTGCTAGGCCGAACTCTTCATTGCGGAACGCCCCGTTGCCGGTCGCTAAAAACCCTCGCCGAACGCCGGTACGATGGTCTTCAACAAATCGAAGTCGCTCTTGGTGGACGCACCCGAGTTTGTCTCCGCACTTATGAACTGTTCAGGCTTGATGGGCGCCGCGCCCTTCTGGCGCCAAGACAATGGAAACAATGCTGGACAAGCAAAGATAGTACAGCGCATAGCATTGGGGAACGGCTGACTGACGCTAGAGCCCACAGCGACGGTGTGCCGCTTTATATAGCACGTAATCCGTCAGTAAACAACAGCCAATTAGTAAAACACGTTTCGGGAAAAACCTGGGGTGATTGTTCAATGTCTCGTTAGTACCCCACGGCGAGGGGTCGTAGTTTGGACTCTCGCTACGGAACGGCTGGCATCTCTCCTACTCTGCTAACCGGAAAGAGAACAATTCACAGGCCGAGAGCGCGGGAGTGCTCGTCGAGGGCGCGCCGGGTAGAGCTCCACTGCGTCCAGTTTCCGACGTCCCTCCTCCGGCAGACGCCGAAAAGGCGTCTGCCGAGGGAAGTCGAGGACGCATACGCTTACGTCTACTGTGCCTCTAAGAACGCACCCAGGTCGTTGACCTGATCCTCCGCCAGCCCGATTTGGAATCTGGCGTTGTAGAAGTGGATCAGCATCTGGATGTTTTCCGCGGCGCCGGCGTGGAAATAAGGGGAACGTGCAGCCAGACCGCGCAGAATCGGCGGTTTGAACTTGCCGACATCGCAAATATCGCCGCTGACCATGGCTCGCCCGGGATCGGTGGTTTGCACCGAAGTGAGTCCGCAGGAGTTGGACCCGGAGGTCAACACGTAAAGCGGCAACTCGCTGACGCGGTCCTTAAGGGCCGCCACATCAGCTAATGTGGCGCTACTCGCATTGCCGGGGTTGTTGATTAGCCCTTGGATAATGTCAAGCGAATCGGTGCCGACCCTGCGGAAGAACGTCGAGTCAGGGTGGTTGCCGATGTTGCGCGTCGCGTGACAAGTGGTGCAGTGGATTTCGGTCACGCCGGCACCGAATTGGCCTGCGAGATCCGCCGGGACTTTGAGCGTCGCGGTGTTGAAGATTTCTTGTCCGCGGACCACGGATAGCCGACCGGCGTTCCTACCCGCGTTGGGGAGCTTGGCCCAGGAGTTGAAGAGGTCATAACCGGGGGTGTTTGGCACACAGCCGGCACCTCCTCCCAAAGGAGTTTCCAGGAAATTCGCGCAGGGGACGTTGGGACTCAGGGCGAAATTCAACAGGTTGCGAACACCGGCCCTGGCGCCTTCCGCGCTCACCAGGCCGGCTCCGCATTTCTGCCCTGGCGCTGTGAAGGTGCAATTCCCAGCAGCATCCGTTCCTGCCGCGGTGTCGAACACCTGGTCGGTGTACACGCCGAGCATGAACGCCGCGACCTGGTCCGAATCGGCGTTACTGGGGCTAGGAGCGAGCAGGAGCGTCTTAGCAGCGCCAATCACCTGGGCGCGCATGTTGCCGATACTGGCACGCCCGTCCCAAAGCACGGAGCTGTCAAGGTGCACGTTGGTGTTGACGAGCGGCCGGCGGAACAAGGATAGGGTTGGGTGTCCAGCGCCCTGCTGCGGGTCGATGGGGTTATTGCCGGCCCCAAGCGGAAATGGGCCGCCGAAGTCATTGGTTGATGGTTGGGTACTCGCCAGGGTGGCGGAGAAATTGGAGCCGGCGGCGAACGTCTTCCCGATGCGGATCACGCCCAAGTTGAGAACCAGGCTGTAGTTAGCCGCAGTGGATGGCCCGTTCGGATTGTTAGCCGTGTCATTGAGCCGGAAGAGCGGATCGCTGAGGCCAGTCGTTTGGAACGCGTTCTGGATCGAATCCACGTGTATGGTAAGGCCGTCGGAGGGCTGATGGCAGGTGACGCAGGCCTGACCGTTTGTGCCGAATTCCGGGTCGAAAAACTTGTTGGTCCCATCCAGAGGGGCGGTGACCGGGATTGCCACCCCGTTCGCAGTTGTCTGTGTCACAAAATCGTCGGCGGGCAAACTTTGCACTTGCCCCGAATCGTCGGGGAACGGACGGAAGATTGAAAGTCCAGCGCCCACCGCCAGCGCAGCGACAGAGAGCATCACTAGCAGCACAGTGACGCGCATCTTTCGGGCCTGAACAAAACACCGAATTTTGGAAACTTTCATATTCAGCTGATTCATCAGATTGACTCCTCGATATCGTTGGAGGGAGGCCTTCGCGCTCGTCGAGATCATCTCCGAAGCAGAGCCACGGCCAGCGGACACGGCTTGTCTTCTGGGCTGTTCGGTAGATGGTTCGCGGACGTCGCAAAAACTTGCGCTACTTTGGCTGCCCTGCCTGCGACCACCCCACAGTGGCCGGAGTATGCATAGCGCAAATTGACGTGTCAAGATAAAAAACCAAATTTCCGGTTTCAGCTTCATCAATTATTTTTTTGTCGCAATACTTTGCTCTGAATGTGCAAAATCCTTGCCACACGCGGCTTTTCGACCGTTGTCTCGCGCCAAGTTTGCAAATTTCTGCAAGCATCATTCGCGTTCCTGCGCAGAACCTCCTCGATGCTGAACTTGATTGCCCTGGTGATTCTTTCGGAGGAGAACGCCCTCCATTGCGACCGCGTCGTGAGAGTTCGGCCTCCTGGTACGCATCGTGTTCCATTGCGTTGCGAGCCGCGCTGGACGCGATGCTGGTTGCCTGCAATTTGTCACCTGACCGTGAGGCCTCGCACGCCGTGCTGTTTGGCAATGCGGAACGGTGATCATTAGGAACAAGGTGATTGACGGTGGCAGGCCAAGAGAATATCTTATGCGCCAAAGGGAGACTGCGTGCCACGGATGCAATCGACGCACCTCCACATCGTCACCAAAAAGGCAGCGTTGTTGTGTGGGGCTCAGGTTGCATCGCAGTTATTTTCAGCACGCATCTACGGGACGCGACTGTGGGCGCGATGACGCGCACTGCTCGCAGGTGAATATGAGCGGGAGGTTGTTGAAACCCGACGCATAGTCGTGCATCTTTCGGCCGCTTTCTTAAGAGGGTAAGATGTCCTCCAATCCGACTGTCGTCGACAGGCCTTCTGGTCCGTCCCCTGAACTGCTCTTCGTGAATGGGGCAGAGCAGCGTAGAGTCGCGCTGGATCACGTGCCTTTCACTATCGGCCGTAACCCCGACAAGAACTTGGTCGTAACCGACGCGCGGGTGTCACGCAACCATGCTGTCATCGAAGCCGACGGAGCCGACTACCTGCTTGTCGATGTGGGCAGCCAACCGGGTACCTACGTCAACGGCACAAGAATCAACCGGCAAAAGTTGAACAAGAACGACCGCATCGAGTTCCTGGCCAAAGGTGGGCCGTACCTCATTTTTGATCCCACCAGCGCAGAGCAGATCCAGCTTGCCAAGGAAGTCAATACGGTTTCCCGGGTTTCGATTTTTTCCAGGCTCAACGCCAACGACATCGAAGAGCTCAGCAAAATCCTCGCACGCAAAGACTTCGCAACGGATGCTGCAGTGTTTTTCCAGGGGGAACCATCGGATTCGCTGTACATGGTGTTGAAGGGTGCCGTCAAAGTCGTCGAGGCGTCCTCGGAGGGAGCGGAAAAAATCCTCGACATCCTTGGCGCCGGAGAGATCTTCGGCGAGATAGCAATGCTGGACGGTCATCCTCGTTCCGCCAGCGTGATTACATGTGAGCCTTCCGAACTGGCCTACCTGTCGCGGAATGACTTCCGGAGTTTTGTCGCGAAGCGACCCGAAGTCCTGTGGAAGGTGCTGGAATCCTTGTGCGAACGTATTCGGAAGACGAGCGCTGGCATGGTCGAAATGACTTCCAAAGAAGTTCCCTATAGGCTCATCGCGGCGCTCCATCAGCTGGCAGAGAAATACGGTCAAGTTGCAGCCGACGGTTCGTGCCTTGTAAGTATCAAGATTGGCGTGCAGGATCTTGCCGGTATGGTCGGTGCCAACCGCGAGACTGTCGCCCGCCTGTTGCGCCAGTACGAAGCCGAAGGCCTGATCGAGCTCGGTAAAGACAAAAAACTCATCATTCCCGATCCGGCAGCCTTAACCCGGGCTCTCGACTACGCCTCGGAATGGTCTTGATCGCATTGCGATGTGAGTCGGGCAGGCACCGCAGGAGGATGAGGATGCGGACGGCAAGGCGAAAGCTAATCTTATTCTCACCTGCAGTGCTTCTGCTGCTCCCCGGCATTGTGTATGCGCACGAGCGCTTCATCCGTCACGACCTGAAGTTTCCGCTGCACGAAGCTTATTTCGGCCGCCACCCCGAAGCGTTTTTGGGCATTCAGACCGACATGATGCGCATCGGGACCATCAGTTTTGTTCTCCTGGCAGTCTTTTTGATCACTTTCTTTTTCCGGGAAGATCTCGACATCTTTATCGAGCACCGCGTGCTCTCCGGCTTACGCGGGCCAATGCAGCGCGCACTGAACCACCTGGCGAACTTCCTCACCGATAAGCCGGTCAGGCTGCGCTGGTTCCACACGCTCGGCGAATGGGCGGTGATCTTGTTTCTCCGCAGTCCGGCGCTGGTGCTCATGTATTCGGCGACCAACGATTCCCTGGTGATGCCGAGTTATCCACTGGAGCCGACATCCGCGTTGTTCTTCAAGTTTTTCCAGGTATTCCTTGCCATCCTCATCCTGACTCAGACTGCGCTGCCTCTGGCAGGAGCGTTGGTCATTGGAACCTGGATTTACTTGTGGCGCTGGGGTTGGATGGTGGCCGCCGATGCCATTCCGGTGGTGACGGTCGCGGTTTTGTACATTACCGCTCCGTGGCAATCGCACAAGCTCGCGATCACCGAAATGAATGAAACCCAGGTGCGCTGGGTGCGACTCATTCTGGGGTTCGGGTTTTTCGCGCTGGGATGGCTGAAGATCTACAACTATCACCTGACCGCGGGCGTCGCCGATAATTATCCGTCGGTAATGAACGATCCCATGATTGGCTTCTTCGCCATGGGCACGAACCCACTGTTTCGGAGGGAAAACTGGATCGTCGCCTTCGCGCTGGCCGAAGTGCTCAGCGGGTTTATGTTCATGGTGGGAGTTTTCACCCGAGTGTGGGGCTCGCTGATGCTTTGGATATTCATCAAACTCATGCTCGTGAATTTCGGTTGGGAGGAGATCCCGCACATTTATCCGATCGCCGCTACCCTTGCGGTCGTATGTTCTAACAAAGTGCAAAGCGAGTTTGGCATTATCGAGACACTCCAGCGCAAAGCCGGCCGCGAGGGACGTACCGTCTTCAGGGTCGCTGCCGTGTTGCTCGCGTCAGTTGCCATTGCGGCGCTGACGATCTACACATTGCTATTTGCGCTAAGCTTCGTTAATCGCTCCAATCTCTAGTTCAGGAGTGCGCTATGAAATTCGCCACTGGCATTCAGATCGTGATCATGGTTGTCGTGATTGCCGCTGGCTGTTATGCCTTCGACTACGTCAAGAATCCGCAACTGTGGCACCACGAGGAAGTAATTCCCGTCAGCGGTGAAAAGGGTCCACACCTGACTCTCTGGATCAATCATCTCTGCTGCTCCAGTTGCCTGGACGAGGTGCGCCAGGCGCTGGTCCCGGCGCCCGGGATTGATGCGTCGAATGCCACCGGTCCCAAGCAACTGCTGACGCACGACCAAGCCGACAAATCCACGGCCTCACTGCCGGACTATGGCAACGCGCTTCAGGTTCCAATCACGGATCTTGAGAAACTTGACCTGGTCGGCATAGACAAGGCGCTGCGCGATAAGGGGCTGGTGGCTGCCAGGATGGAACTCGAGGGCATCGAGCACTTCCGCCTCGAGGCGAAGGTGGCGCACCTGTGCTGCGGGATGTGCGAGCGGGGGGCGCAGGAACGAATCGCGTTTCTAAAGTCACGCGGGCAAGGGGGGCAGCTTAAGTGGCTCGACAGCGTAACCGTCGACCGCGACGGGAAAACCATCACGGCTCACGCGCGGTTCCTACAGCCAGGGAAGAGCGTTGATGTAGCGGATTTTCTTGGCGCCCTGAATGATGTCGGTTTTGCACCTCTTTCCGTGCGCGTGCTGGTACACGAGCCCACAAAAATGAGCAGCACCCCGAGCACCGCCGAAAACCTGCCTCTGCGGTGAGGTAACCCGTCACGAGTTAGCTCAACCAGCGTCGTTTGAGGTTTTGCCGAGCTTGTGAAAGGGTATCGCATGCCATTTATGAGCGACCGCAATACCGATATTTCGAAGCTCATTGATCTTTCCCGCGAGAACAGCGATCTGCTCGCGGAGCTGGAAAAATTCCGGCGCCGCATCACCGTCATGTTTACCGATATCCGTGGCTCAACGGCATATTTCGAGAAGTTCGGCGATGTCGCAGGCCTTATCATGGTGCATAAATGCAACAAAACTCTGCGGCAAGTTGCCGAACAACATGGAAGCCGCGTTCACAAGACAATCGGCGATGCGATCATGGCCAGTTTCGAAGATTGCAAACAGGCAGTCCAGGCGGCCATCGCAATGCAGGAAAAGTTAGCCACTGACAACGCCGCTAAGCCTGAGGATCAAAAGATCTTGGTGCGTATTGGCCTTCACTACGGAACGGGAATTGTCAAGTCGAATGACGTTTTCGGCGACGTCGTCAACGTAGCATCGCGGGTTGAGAGTGTCGCCCGCCCCGAGCAGATCCTGATATCGGATAGCTTGGCGGACCAACTCCAGAACGCCGGCTTCAACATCGTTCCAGTGGGCCAGTTCCAACCGAGAGGGAAAAAAGACGAGTGTGGTTTGTTTGAGGTAATTTGGACCGGGAAACTCGCGCCACAACCCCTTGTCAGCCCCGCGGTAGTGAGTGGCGGCACGGCGGATATTGAAAAGATCAAGCTGCAGCACCTCACTGCGACGAGCGAGGTTGATGCCGAATACCGGCTCGGAACACGTTTGACCATTGGCCGCACCCAGGGCGAGCTGACGTTTGCCGCGGATCTCGGGCTGGCACCGCTGCAGGCAGCTATTTCGGCCGAGAACGGCCAAATATTTCTAGAAAATTTGAGCCGAGAAGGCCGGCTCTTTATACGACTGAAATCCGTGCACATATTGAAAGATGGTGACGTGATCATGATGGGCAAGCAGGTGCTCGAATTTCAAGAAAACCCCGATGCCGTGGCCCTGGGTGCAGCCATTGGTGCAACGGTAGCAAATATGACAGCTATGTTGCAGGCTCCGATTGCGCAGTTTGTGAGTCTTGCAGGCGACGGCTCGGTCGGGGATGCTTATCCCTTAAATGACGAAGAGGTTCGGTTCGGCCGTAGCCAAGCCACTTACGTGTTCCCCAGCGACCCCAAGCTAAGTCGTACCCATGCAAGAGTTTATCAACGCGGCGAGAACTTTTTTCTGGAAGATGCGAATAGCCGCAACGGTATCTTTATTAAAGTGCGGGAAAAGATTCCGGTGCCGGTCGGAGCCACGATTCTAGCCGGGCACCAGCTCCTGAGAGTGTCTGATTAGAGGGTCTGATTAAAGAACCCGCGTCCACTCCATCTTGAGACGATACGGAGCCATTCTTTCGCCCCTGCCCAACCCCAGCCTCTTGAAGGTTGTGACTTTATGGACAAAGCATTTTTGTGGTAGCGTTATGTAGCCAGGGGCTGGGGGAGGTAGGGACGCCGCTGCGAGGGGTGAGGCTCGCGTAGGCTTTCCGCGTTTCAACTTGTCAAAATTCCTTTCCCTGACCCACACATTTGTGGCGGTCCCTTCGTCGCCCACAAAGCTTAACGCTCACTAGCGCACCCGTGCCTGGCTGAAGGAGATCCACAACTCTATGGTGGCCAAGAACCCTGCCAAGATCGGCAAGTACGACATTGTCGACATGATCGGCAGGGGAGGCATGGGTGTCGTCTACAAGGCCATGGATCCCGCCATCGGACGGCTGGTCGCGATTAAGGTGATGACGGTCGGATTTGTCGCCGACCCGGACCTGCTGAAGCGCTTCTATCGCGAAGCCCAGTCCGCGGGGAATCTCCAGCACGCGAATATTGTCACCGTTTATGAACTGGGCGAATTAGAGGGAATTCCGTATCTGGTTATGGAGTTTCTCGAAGGCGAATCTCTCGACCGAATCATCCAAGCTCGCCGCGAGCTTCCCCTGGAAGAGACGCTTGGATTCGTGGTTCAGATCTGCAACGGGCTGCATTATGCGCACGAGCGAAACGTCGTGCACCGTGACATCAAGCCCGGCAACATCATGATAACCGCGAACAGCACGGTGAAGATCGTCGACTTCGGGCTGGCTCACGTTGGCGCAGCAGATGGATTGACGCGCCCCGGCCAAGTGATGGGCAGCATCAACTACATGTCCCCGGAACAGATCAACGGCCAACCCATCGATCGTAGGACAGACATCTTTGCTGCCGGTGTAGTGCTCTACCAACTGCTCGCCAAGGCACTACCGTTCCAGGGCGCGGATACTGGCTCAACGCTTCTCAAAATTATTCATGAGCCTCCTGCTCCGCTACACACATTTCTCAAGGAGTACCCACGCGAACTCGATAATGTCATCCAACACGCACTGGCCAAGGACCGCGAGGCGCGTTATGCCACGGCCGAAGACTTCGCCATGGACCTGGCCGTAATCCTGGAGCACTTGAAGCAGGAAAGAATCGAATGCTGCCTGCAGAAGGTTCAAGAGCTCATGGTGGCGTCCAATCTGGAAGCAGCCCAGGAGCAGCTAAGGCAGGTGCTCAAGCTGGACCGGCAACATCGCCGGGGCAATGAGCTGATGCGGGAGGTGCGACAGCGAATCCAGAAGCGGCTGGCGCAGCAACAGGCGGAGGAACTTCGAAGCAAGGCGGAAGCAGCATTCGAACGGCAGGATCTCGACGACGCTCTGGCAAGTCTGCAAGCCGCCGTCAAACTAGACGACAGCAACTCTGAACTGATCAAGTTCCGGGACTCGGTCCAGGAAGCAAAGACGCGCCGCGAGCGCATCCGCCAGGCTTTACAAAGAGCGGAGTCGGCGCAGGCCAGCGGGGATCTGGAGGATTCGCTCAAGATGCTTGAGGAGGTTCTGGCGCTCGATCCCAATCACGCGGACGCGATCGCCATGCAAGCGGCGGTCAGCGAAGCCATCCGGCAGCGCGAGAGGCGGAAGCGGTTCCAGGAACTTACCGAGCGGGCGCGCAAGCAGATTGCGGCGCGCGAGTTCCAGGCGGCCTTAGAGGTGCTGAAGGAAGCGGGAGGGATTGACGCTGGAGCTTCCCTGATCAAAGAGCTAACGCGGGCCGCAGCGGCAGGACTGGAACAGGAGCGGATTCAGCGGGCAATCGAAAGGTTGGTCAGCGAGGCGGAAGATGCGCTGAACCGGGACGACTACCGCACCGTATTGGCCAAGACGGACGAAGGTCTGCGGCAGTTTGGCGATGATCGGCGCCTGCAGCAACTCAAGAAATTGGCGGAAAAGCAGCGCGAGGCGGCTGAGAGGCGGGCCCGTATCGCGGAGCAGATTGCCGCCGCGCGCAAGCTGCTCGATGCAGGCAAGACGGCAGACGCACTGCTGGTTGTAGAGGCGGCGAGCCGAGAGTATCCCAGCGAACCGGCCTTGCAATCCATGTTGGCCATGGCGAAGGAAACACTGGCGCGAGAAAAGCGGGAACGCGAGCAAACCGAATGCACGCAAAAAGCCAAGGAACTTCTTCGCCGGAAGCAGTACAGCGAGGCCATCCAGCTATTGGAGTCGGCGCGAGAGCGGCTCAAGACGACCGACTTGGACGATCTGATCCAGTTTGCCCGCGACGATGCTGCCATGTATATCCGAAGGCAGAAATTGGCGGCAATCACGGAGCAGGCCAACCAATTGATCTCGGCCGAGGAATACGAGCGCGCAATCGAATTCCTGCACATGGCATTAGTGGAATCTCCCGACGCAGAACTACAGGCCATTGTCGTCGATGCTGAGCACCGGCTCGCGGACTTCAGGCGGGGTGTAGCTGAGGTCGTAACCGCAGCCCAGCACCTGATGGCGCAGAAACGGGCCCATGAAGCAGTGCGTCTGCTGGAATCGCAGCCCGCCTCGTATGCCAAGTTGCCCGACTTTTCCGCTACGCTGGACCGGGCACGCGAAGAGGTCAGGCGCATCGAGGCTGTCAGCGTCACCAAAGAGCAAGCACGCGCAGCGATGTCACAGGCAGACTTCGAGAAGGCGGCCTCCATCATCCACGCCTCCCGCAATGAACTCGGCGATGTAACTGATCTTGACTTACTGGACCAAGAGATCCAATTTCGGCGCGCCGAAGTTTTCGGGCAGCGGGTGGAGAGTGCAGTTGCCGATGCGCGCACGTTGCTCATTGGGCGATCGTATCGTTCGGCACTGGAGATCCTGAATAGCGTCTCGCAATACGTCCAAGCCGTGCCGGCGGAATTGCAGGCGCAGTACGACTCGCTTCGCAATCACGCGCTGGCCGGCAAAACGCGCCAGGAGAGCGAAGCGAAGGTGTCCCAGCCAATGCTTCAGCCTGAGAAAGGCTATGGACCCAGTTCGGGGGTCACCATGCCGCAGACGCATTGGACGATGGGGGGCGCAACCGCGCCTGCGTTGCCGCCAGACGTTGCGCCACCGCCTCCGGGGATGGCTGAAACTCAGGAAATTCAAAGCCGGGAAGTAAATATCATCGGCCAGGGGGACAGTTCGTCGGTACACGATCGCGGACTTTTCCCGCTTGGTCCTGCGGAGATAGCC
>DATDMO010000006.1:0-4558 GCA_036518755.1 Candidatus Acidiferrales bacterium
AAAGGAGCCTCCTATGCTTCGTTTCTGCATTCTGGTTCTCGTCACGCTGTGCATGACCGCTGGAGCGCCGGCCGATTCCCTGCGCGTAGATCCCTCCTCCTTCAATACCACTGCGAAATTCTCTGTCGATAACAACGTGATGACCTTGTCGAGCGCTGTGACGATTCTCCAACCGCGACCGGGTGCACCGGGGTATTCCTGGCTGCGAATCACCTTCTATTCCTTTCCATTAACAGCGGCTGACGTGGCGGCAGTGGTCAGCGGCAATATCGATTCCCTCGAAAGGAAATGGAGCGCAACGGCAAGCAATCCCAAGCAGTACAATAATTCGCATGCGGTAATCCAGCTCACCGTTGATTCGGCGTTTAAGGTTTGGCAGGTCGACATGTTCGTCCCCGGGTATGGGTCCACCATCGCGCCCTCCGAGCCCGATGTTAAAAACTTTCTGCAGACCTATCAGTTCGATGGGAAGAGGTTGAACTTGAAAAGCAAAGGTTCCTACGTTCCCGATACGAAATCCGCGGGTGTTCCAAACCACAAGTTCGGTTGGGACATCGACCTCGATCTTCCGGTATTCAGGAAAGCGCCTTCCAGGAAATAGACTTTCACTGGCCGCGAATCGCGCTCGCCCGGTCTCTCTTGCAAGTTCCGGTTGGCTCCGCCTCGGGAAAAAAGTCCACACAAACTCGTCCTTGCAAGGCGTTCCCATCCTGCTAACCTGACCGCATGATCAAAGTGATCGAAAAGAATCGGGGCGAAGGCAACCGCACGGAGGGGCTGTCCGGCGCCCTATGCGATCCGGCGTCCGGCCTCGTAGGCCGCCGACTGCGATCCTATTCGACAGTACGGGCCTATTAGAACATGATCCATCTTATTGAAAACAAAGGGCGGATGCCCATTCTGCTCGACAAAACTCTTGAAGGGCGCAAAAAGGAAAGCCGGAATTGCCCATGGAAATAATCGACTCGCACGCGCATCTGGAATTCGCCCAATTTGACGAAGACCGGGACGAAATGCTCGAAAGGGCGCGCGCCGCGGGCGTGCAGACGCTGCTGGCCATCGGCAGCGGTACCGGGCCGCTGGAGCGGCTCGATGCCGCGATTCCCTTTGCCGAGGAGCACGACTGGATCTACGCCACGGTCGGCATCCATCCCCATGATGCCAGCGCCGCAACCGATGAGCACTTCGCCCGGCTCGAAGAGCTGGCCCGCCATCCGCGCGTGATCGCCCTGGGCGAATTGGGCCTCGATTACTACTACGATCACTCGCCGCGGGACGTGCAGAAACAGGTCTTCCGGCGGCAACTGGCCCAGGCGGCCGCGGCGAAGCTGCCTGTGGTGATCCATTGCCGGGATGCCTGGGACGACTGCCTCGCGATTCTTGACCAGGACTGGCGGCGAACCGGACTCGGCGGAATCCTCCATTGTTTCACCGGAAACGTCGACCAAGCGCGGCGCGGGATGGATATGGGATTCATGATTTCGTTCGCCGGAAATCTGACCTACCCGAAGATGCAGCACCTCCGCGACGTTTCGCGCGAAATCCCTCTGGAAAAGATACTTACGGAGACCGACTCGCCCTTTTTGCCTCCACAAAGACAGCGCGGCAAGCGCAACGAGCCTGCCTTTGTTGTTCAGGTAGCGGAAGCCTTGGCGAATGTGAGAGACTTAGCGCCCGAGGAAGTAGCGGCGACAGCCGCGTCAAATTTTCGCCGTTTTTTCCGGCTTAGTGCGGCAGGTTCTCCCGCCGAGCCTGGTAAGGCTTAAGGACCATACGGATGGCTTTCGCTGTCCAAATCGCTAAAGGGATTTTCGATCTCGTCCGCGACGATCTCGCGCTCGTGGAACAGGAAATTGCCGCTCAGAATAGCGCCGCCATTGAGCCGGTGGAGGAGATCGCCAGCTATCTGTACCAGGGCGGGGGAAAGCGGTTGCGCCCGGCGCTGCTCTTGCTGGCCGCAGGCGCGGCCGGGTATCGCGGCGAAAGCGCCATCCGGCTGGGCGCCGTCGTGGAAATGATTCACAGCGCCACGCTGGTTCACGACGACGTGATTGACGGCGCGCAGATGCGCCGCGGCCGGCCGAGCACCAACGCGCGCTGGGGAAATCATATGAGCGTGCTGGCGGGCGACTGGCTTTACATGCGGTCGTTCGAAATGGCCCTGCGCGAGCGGAATTTCGCGATCCTCGATATTTTGATCGGTTTGACTCAGAACATGGTCGAGGGCGAACTGCTGCAATTGACGCTGCTCGGCCGTATGGACTTGACGGAAGCCGACGCCACCGAACTAGCCTATCGAAAGACCGCTTGCCTCTTCAGCGGATGCGCCCGATTGGGAGCGGTGCTCGGGCGGCAACCGAAACATGTGGAAGAGTCTCTGGCGGAATACGGCCGAAACGCCGGCTTGGCGTTCCAGCTGGTGGACGATTTGCTCGATTTCACCGCGTCGCCCGAGCAACTGGGCAAGCCGGTGTTGAGCGATCTGAAAGAAGGAAAGGTCACGCTGCCGCTGATCTTTTCCCTACAGAATGGCGCTTCGCAGCATGGAGCGGCGAAGGGCGGCGCCCACGAAGAAGGGCGGCGGCTCGTGGCCAAGGTGCTGGAAGAGCGGGATTTCGTGAGCGTCAGGCCGGAACAGATCACTCAACTTGTAGTGGAAACGGGCGCGCTCGATCGGGCCTCCGACCTGGCGCGTGAATACGTGAAGCGCGCCAAAATGTGCCTCGAGGAACTTCCGGATACCGAATACCGCCGGGCTCTGCTCGCCGTCCCCGACTTCATTCTCGATCGCCAGAATTAGCTCGTCCCCGTACGCTTCATTTTGAAGAGAACGAAAAGCAGATTCCTCACACCGGTCTGGGGTTCGACCGGGTTCGAAATGACAAGCGCGAGGAATTTTTCTGCCGCGTCGAACGCTAGGCGGTGGGGACGCTTGCCGGGTTGCGGGGGCCCGCGTTGCGGCGGTTATCCTGCTCCAGTGACTGCGTGGCGTCCTGCAAAAGATCGGTGGGCTTCCAACTGTTGTCGTCGTACCACTTATAGATTGTGCCGTCGGGCGAAATGACGCTGGTGCTCAACGAGTGGACGATCTGGTCGCCAGACACGCTGTAGTACAACCCGAAGAAATTCGCGACCTTTGGAAGTTCCTTGGCGGGGACGGCGGCGAATTCCCAGCGGTCGAATGGATTGTGACCGGTGGTGCTCTTGAAGGATTCCGCGTAGCGCTTCAAGACTGCCGGCGTATCGTGTTTCGGGTCGAAACTGACGCTCAGCAGACGAATCTTTTTCGAGCCAATGGCCGGATCCTTGCGAAGGTGCGCGTAAATCTGGGCGAAGTTTCTGGAGACAAGCGGGCAGAACGTGGGAAAGGGGCATCGAGTATAAATGAAAGTGACGAGGAGAACGTCACCCTGATAGGACCGGAGCCGGATGCGTTTCCCGTCTTGGTTTATGAGTGCGAAATCGGGGACCTTTTCGCCGGGCTGCGGCAAATGGGTACGTCCCGTGGTGTTCGCAGGGCCGGTGCCTTTTTTAGTGACCACGATATTCTCGAGGTAGCTGTCGGTGTCGGTGACCACGATGTCAGCAGTGATTTGGTCTCCCGGCGACAGCGCCGCAAGCGCCTTGGAATCATGCACCGGATAGGGCATGGCCATTGCGGCCATAAAGCCCGGCACTTCCTGGCCGTCAATATTGGCGGAGCCGTGAGCCGTGTCGATCGAGATGACAGTGCCGACGAGATGGTAGCGTTTCGCTTGGGGCGCCGGCGGTCTCTTGCACGCGACGGGAGTCAGGGCAAAGGCCGCGATCAGAATTAGCAGGGCAGTGCGAGTTTGTCGATGATTGCTGTTGCTTCGTAGTTCCAGTATCACTGTTTCACTCCTTTTGAACTGCTCATTGTACGCCAGCGGCGAAGCGCATTACATCAGTAATGAAACCCGTAGCGAAGTTCGACGTAGAGCTCGCGCGGGTCGTTGTAATGGAATCCGCCGAAGGTGAGGCTGTTGTCGATCAGGAGGTGACGGTTGGCGATGTTCAGCGCGTTTACGGCGACAGAAAACCTTTCGCCGAAGTCTTTTCGGAGCGAAAGATCGATCGAGGCGTGTCCCGGAAGGTAGGGGTCCGGAAATTGAGCGTTGGGCGAGCCATTGCTGAATCCGGAGCCGTAGTAGACATTCGCTGCCGCAAACAGCCGCAATGGAAGGTTCGCATCGAAACCTACATTCAGTGTGTTTCGCTGATCGTGATCAAGCGCAGAGAATCCCGGATCGGGCAGGCAGCTTGGATCGGTGGGAGGAGAGCAGATCAGCCCGCCGGTAATGGTTCCTGCGGCCTGCGCCATCTGATTCGAATACGCGAGATGGACTTCCCCGCGATTCCAGAGCCGCGGCGAGCGCACCGTGACTTCGAGACCGCGAATTCGGGCCTCGGCGATGGTCACAGGGATAAAGATATTAGATTCGCCGACGTTATTGTGATCGAAGAAATTTCTGGCACGGGTTTCGAAATCGTCGATATCGAGCGACCAGCCGTGAATAGGGATGGTGACGCCAAACTG
>DATDMO010000007.1:0-4303 GCA_036518755.1 Candidatus Acidiferrales bacterium
CTCGGCTCAAACCGTGCCCCAGCCTTTCCCCATCACGGGAAGGCTGGGGCGTCTGTTTGTCTCGCTCGCCCATCGCTTGAAACATCGCACTCCTGAAAAAGTCCACACCAACACGCCCTTGCACCCTCGGTTGCGTCGTGACAGCTTAAGCTGGAAGTGCGAGATTTAGGGAAGGATGAAAAGGAAACATGAAATTGAGAGCGATAAGCGGAAGCAACCGAAGGTCGCAGGCCACGGGGCCGCGCCGAAGCCAGGCTCTTCCTGTGGTCCGGCGCGTCCGCGCCGGCAAGATCTGCTCGTCAGTGCTGCTGAGTAGGATCGGACGCAACTTATTGAAAACAAAGGATGGGTGCACAATCTACCTGTCACAGATTCCACTTCCCCAAATCGCGAATGTCGCGCGCGAAGCGCCGCCGCGCCGGCCGCAAATCGCTTCTATCGCGTGCGATTCTCTGGTAGCATCAAGGTTCGCATTTTTCGGAAATCCTTCCAGTCTGGAGCAACGGAAACATGGCACTCGCTTGTGAAATCTGCGGCAAGAAGCCGCGTTACGGCAATACCATCAGCCACGCGCACAATGTCACGCGCCGCCGCTGGAATCCCAACCTGCGCCGCGTCCGCGCCGTCGTGAACGGCGCGCGCAAGCAGGTGCGCGTCTGCACCTCCTGCATCCGCTCCGGGCGCATCACGAAAGCTGCCTAAAAATTCATGCGGAACTTCCGGTTGAAGCCGAGGACTCTGATTCTCGCCGCGCTCGCCGTTTGCGTGCTCGCAACCGGATGCCGGAAGGAAATCGCGCCTGGTCCGGACGTGTGGGCCACCGTGAATGGCAAGCAGATTCTCCGCCAGGACGTTCAGAAAATCTTTCGCTCGCGGGTTACCTCAGAGGCGCCGGCGCCCTCGCAGGAAGAAGCCCTCTCGCTCCAACTCAACATTCTCGATGAGCTGATCAACAGCGAAATTCTCCTCGAGCGGGCCAACAAGATGAATCTTGTCGCCAGCGACGCTGAAGTAGAGGACAAGTTCACCGAATCGAAGAGCCCTTACACTGAAGAGGAATTTCAGCGAAAGCTGCAGCAAACAGGCCTGACAGTTGACGATCTGAGGAACGATATTCGACGCCAGCTTTCCATCCAGAAGCTGCTGAATCGCGAAGTGGTCGCGAAAATTACAATCACCGATCAGGACATCACCGACTTCTATAACAAGAACCGCTCGCAATTCAATGTCGCCGAGCCCCAGTACCACATCGCGCAAATCGTGATCACCCCGCGGCCCGATCCCACCGTTCATAATCGAAAAAACGACAAAGCCACCAACGAAGCCGAAGCTGGGCGCAAGGCCGCCATGCTGATCCAACGGCTCGATGCCGGCGCTGATTTCTCCGAGACGGCAATGGATTACTCGGAGGACCCCAGCGCGTCCACCGGCGGCGACCTCGGTTTCCAGCCGGAATCGTCATTCAATAAATCCGACCCCGTCCTCAAGAAAGCCGTCCTCTCGCTCAAGCCCGGCCAGTTCACACAGCCGATCCACGCCAGGGACGGCGGCTACATCATTTTGAAGCTCTTGGCGAAGGAAGCGGCCGGTCAGCGCGAGCTGTCCGACGTCCAAGTCCAGCAGGCCATCCGCGACGCCCTGCGCACTCGCAAGGAACAGCTTCTCCGCTCGGCGTATTTGGTGGAAGCGCGCGACGAAGCGCACGTGACCAATTACCTTGCTCGCGAGATCCTCGAATCCGCCGGCAAACTTCCCGATACTGACACGAAATAAGAATGCCGATTGATGCGTCTTTGCAGAACGAATGGAAGAAGGCGGCCGCGGAATCCGCCGCCCAGCTCGTCCAAGACGGAATGGTTGTCGGACTGGGAACCGGTTCCACGGCGGCATTCTTCGTTGAGGCTTTGGCGCGCCGGCTCTCGAACGAGAGCCTGCGGGTTACCGGAATCCCCACTTCGGAGCGCACAGCCGCGCATGCTCGCGACCTGAAAATCCCGCTGACCACTTTTGCCGAGCACACTCGAATCGACCTCACTGTTGATGGCGCGGACGAGGTTGAACTGGGCACACTCTCTTTGATCAAAGGTCATGGTGGCGCGCTGCTTCGCGAGAAAATCGTCGCCGCGGCGAGCGACCGGATGGTGGTTGTAGCCGACGAAACGAAAGTTTCGGAAAAGCTCGGCACGCTTGCATCGCTGCCCGTCGAAATCGTTCCATTCGGCTGGCAAGCAACTCTGAAAAGGCTTGGCGACTTGGGCGGGAATCCGGCGCTAAGACTCGGCGCCGACCGAGCGCCCCTGGTTACCGATGGCGGCAACTACATTGCCGATTGCGCCTTCGGACCGATGACCAGCCCAAAGGAGACGGCGCATCATCTCGATCACATTATTGGCGCGGTCGAACACGGCTTGTTCCTTGGATTCGCGCAGGAAGTGATCGTCGGCGGGAGCAGCGGGACCAAGACTCTGAAAAGATCGAATAAATGAGGGAAAGAATTTAGCGAGGACCAGAGCGCGATGTCGCTCCCTGGTCCCGTCGCCGAATTCGAACCGGCTGAGCGCCGGCCGTTAGTTCTTGGCGCAACCCTCGGGATAGACGGCATCCAGAGCGCCCCAGAGCGCCTTCAGGCTGCGCTCCGCAACGCAAAGCACACCCAAGCTATCGTCGTTGTTTTGGCTAGCGAGCCACTCTCGCCAGGCCGCACGGTGACGCACGTCGGCTTCCTCGTGGACCCCGAAATAGGCCAGCGCGCGCGGCTCGGTTACATCATAGAAGCGCTTCAATCCCGAAATCTTCTGCGTCGCTATTTCAGGCACCTGCGCCTCGTAAACGTAAAACGCCGCCACAGCCTGCGCCATCGTTCCCTGCGACGCCACTTCGTCGTATGAATCGAGCAAAGCCGCGATACCCGGAAGCGGATGCGCTTGGTCGAGCGAGGCTTCGCTCACGCCAAGCGACTCGGCAAACTGGCGCCAGAGCACCGGATGCGGAAACGCGGGATCGAGTTCTTCGGCGAGATTGTCCTCAACAAGTTCAGCGAGAGGCTCTTCGGCGCGATCCGCGAGCTGTTTCAAATTCTCTGGAAAGGCCCGGACGTGTTGATAGTATTGCTCCGCATAAAGTTGAAGAGATTCGCGGGAAAGCGTGCCTTTCGTCCAAGCTTGGTAGAAAGGATGCTTGAGAAGGTGATACTGCTCGATAAGAGCATCGAGCGATTCGAGCATAGTAGCTGTTCTTACGCGGTTCTTGGCCATTGCAATTTTCTAATTTTCCCCTTTTTTGAGAGCGAAGGAATATTAAAACGCCGCGATGTTACCTGAACGGCAACTCAATGTCCAGCGTGGCACGCCATAAAATTACTAGGCTGGCAAGGCTGGCTCCGCGCGGCCTTCTCTTTCAGACTTTCCTTCTTTCTTCCCGCGCTCCTATGACGCCTGCTCTGTAGCTGCGTCGCCAGCGCACGCGCCACGTCGTCCGGCACATCCACGTGGCGCATCATCCAAATCTTGTAGATTGTCGCCAGAATCGTTGCGACGCCGGTCGAGACGTTCTTTTCATGATGCAGGGTCCGCCAGTGACGCTCTTGCTTCGGCCAAGTCGAGTTCGCGTTCGAGCGCCCTCGCCACTTCGTCGTTGATCTCATTCTGATTTCGCAAGTGGAGAATGGTGGCGCGCTGGACGGCCATCAGATGACGCGAAAGGTCTCTCCAGCGCGCGTAGTCTTCCGGCCGATAGCCCGCGTCGGCAGAGTCGTTTCCATCGATCGCATTCAATCGTCGCCGGTAGTAGCGGATAAGTTCGTCGTGGAGCGGCGCGAATTCCGGCTGCGCATCTTCGTGACTATGATCGAGATACGCCAGCGTGGCTTCCAACATGGCGCGTCGCGCCGCTTTCTCTTCAATATTCCCGTCTCCCGTGCTTGCCAGCCCCAGCCGGCGAATCAGCGAAGGCAATGTAAGCCCTTGTAACACGAGGGTGACGAAGATCACGCAAAAGGTAAGAAAAATCATTACATTGCGTTCAGGGAAGAGAGCACCGTTCTCCAGCATTCTCGGGAGCGATAGGGCCGCCGCCAGCGCTACTACCCCGCGCATCCCCGTCCAACCAACGATGAAGACAGGCCTCCATGATGGAAACGGTTCAGGCTGATGCAGGAAGCGGTGTCGGATGACATTTGAGAGCCACGCTCCGGGATAAACCCAGACAAGGCGAAGAAGAATCACCACAACGCTAAACAAAATACCCAAAAGCAACAGCCCCCCCAAGTGGTGAATGCGAATGCCCGACAGTATGTAGGGCAGCT
>DATDMO010000008.1:0-2252 GCA_036518755.1 Candidatus Acidiferrales bacterium
CGAGGCCGGCTGCGTTCGTGAATCTGGCTCCCGCCGTGCCCCCCGATCCCGGGGTTGCGCCCATTGAAGACCCGCCTGCCCTGATCCTGCCCGAACCGACGCCACCTCCGGCACCACTGGCTGTACCCATGCCAGGAGCGCTCGGACCAAACGTCGCCGCACCACCGGCTATTGCGTCACAGTGGAAAAATGTAATCAGCGACGATCAAGTCCGCAAAATCTATCGGGACACTTATGACGCAATGAAGCGTGCCGAGCTATCGAAAAACGGCATTCAAGTGGCCGTGGAGCTTCAGCTCAACCAGCTTCAGCGCGATGGCGTATTCCGAACCGGCGGGTACCCGATGCCCTGGGGCGCATTCGACGGCGGTTTCCGCGGCCGCTATGTCATCGTGTCTGGAGACTCGCCGATCCTTATGTCCGGCGATTCGGAAGATGTCGAGCACGCCACTTCGCTCCGCAGCAAAATCAAGGGCGATTACATCTGGTTCCAGCATGACGAGAAAAACTATGTGATCCGCGACCAAGCCACCGTCCAGCGTGCCAAGGATTTATTCAAGGCTGAAGAGGAACTTGGTCAGAAACAAGAAGCTCTGGGGAAACAGCAGGAAGCATTGGGAGATCAGCAAAGGGAACTCGGCAAGAAAATGGAAGCAGTCCGCGTGCAAATCCCGGACATGAGCGCCGACATGCAGAAGCTGGAAGCCCAGATGAAGCAGCTCAGCGCGGGAGGCACGCAGGAACAGTTGGGCGATCTACAGCGTCAAATTGGCGAGCTTCAACACAAGATCGGAGAATCTCAGTATCAGGCCGGCGGTCAGCAGCGGCAGATCGGCGAGCAGATGCGCGACCTTGGGCGGCAGCAAGGTGAAATCGGGCGGCAACAAGGTGAGCTGGGCCGGCAGCAGGCCGAGGCATCCCGCCAGGCCAATCAGCAGATGAGGCAGCTTTTGGATGACGCCGTCACTCGCGGTACGGCTCAGCCGGAATAGTCTTCGTGGTTTTGCTGCACTGCGGACAAACGCCGGGAATCACTTAGCGGAGTTGCGCGAATTCTTCCGTGATGTACAGCGTCCCTTCGGAGTCTCGGGCCACGCCGATGCCGACGATGGTGTAGTTCGGATTGAGGATATTTGACCGGTGGTTCTGCTGAAATCTCGGTTCGTCCATGAAGAGGGCCTCGGCCTCGGCGGCATCACGAGCCCTAGCCACATTCTCTCCCGTAGAAAGCCACTGAATCCCCATGTAAGAAACGCGCTGAGCCGGAACGCTTCCATCCGATCCCTCGTGGGATAGGTATCCCGCGCGGGCCATGTCCTGCGAGTGCGCTCGGGCGACTGCGGCCAGCCTGTCATCCCATTGGAGCGGGTGCGCACGGCCTTGCGTCTCTTCCCAGTTTTGCTGAGCTGTTCGGTCCTGGTTGGTCAGGTAGAGCATCTGGGATTCAGGTGAATCCAATCGGCCGGGCGAATCATTGCCAGGCAGAGGTCGTGAAGACACGGAAGGTGCCAGCGTGCTGGCCACCAAGAATGCCGCCAGAGGTAACACGCCGAATGCGGATAATCGCCTGTAAACAGGACGGATAGAGTTTCTCGGAGTCTTCATGAGTTCCTCGCCTACTCCGTAAGGCTATGCCCTCAGACGGCTGAAGAACACTGGTCGAAGGTACCGTTTTAGTTCTAGTACGTACGGGTTGGGGGAATCGCCCGCGTTTCGCCTCCCAATTTCGATGAATTTCGCAGGTTGGAGTCACATCTCGGATTACGTGAGAGGCAGTGGCGAGAGGTTCCGTTCGCTACACGGCCAAGAGGGTCGACTTAAGTCAGGCGATGGCGAGGGGAATTGCCTTCTTCCATTTTCCTTGTGATTTCAGAATCAGCTCGACAACCTCGCGAACGGCTCCTTTGCCGCCATCAACCGTGGTGACGTAGTGAGCTGCGCGCTTCACTTCCGGCGCCGCATCGCCCACGGCCACGGCCAAGCCGGCGCGTTCGAGCAGGGGAAGATCCGGCAGATCGTCGCCCACGTAGGCGACTTCTTCGTCGGTAACGCCCGCGCGAAGCAGAATCGCTTTGTAGGATTCCAGCTTTTTCGGCTGTCCTTGAATCACGAACTCCATCGAAGCCTCTCGGGCGCGCCGCGCCGTAGCCGGCGAATCGCGCCCCGTAATCAATCCGGTGCGGATGCCCATGATGCTCGCGAGCTTGATGCCCGCGCCGTCGTGCGCGTTGAAAACTTTCATCTCGGCAACG
>DATDMO010000009.1:0-15656 GCA_036518755.1 Candidatus Acidiferrales bacterium
GAGGCTAAACTTCGCCGATTGATCGAACTGCAGTTGGCTGAAGAAGGTTTCCGTGCGAGCGCGGCGCCAGATGCCGAAACAGCGTTGCAGTTGCTCAACCGAGAACGGTTCGACCTCGTTCTCACGGACTTTAAGCTACCGGGTATGAGCGGCGTCGAATTCCTCCTAGCAGTGAAACGTGCGAATGCGAGTTTGCCTGTGGTGCTTATGACTGCCTACGGCACCGTGGAATCAGCGGTGGGAGCGATGAAGGCCGGCGCGAGCGATTATGTCTTAAAACCCTTTTCCCTTACCGAGCTGATGCTTGTGATTCAAAAGGAACTCGCCTCACACGAGCTGAGGCAGGAGAATCGCGCGCTCCGGGAAGCGTTGGGGCATCGCTACGAGTACAAGAATATCGTTGCGCGCAGCAACAAAATGCAGGAGGTCCTCGGCCTTGTTGAACGAGTGGCTCCGACTAATACGACTGTCCTTATTGGAGGGGAGAGTGGCGTCGGTAAGGACCTCGTGGCGCGTGCGATTCATGAGCACTCGAACCGGTCTTCCGGCCCCTTCGTAAAGATCAATAGCACCGCGATCCCTGAGAATCTTCTTGAAAGCGAGCTTTTCGGTTACGAGAAAGGCGCATTCTCCGGGGCCACATCGACGAAACCGGGGAAATTTGAAACAGCGGACAGGGGGACTCTCTTCCTCGATGAAATCGGCGACGTTCCTCCGCCGACTCAGGTGAAACTTCTTCGCGTGCTTCAGGACCGGGAGTTCGAACGTCTCGGTGCCACAAAGACGCTAAAAGTAGATGTCCGACTTATCGCCGCCACGAATCGCGACCTTCGCGATGCGCTTGAGGAAGGCACATTTCGTGAAGACCTCTACTATCGCCTGAACGTTGTGGCGATCGATATTCCGCCTTTGCGCGAGCGCAAAGAGGACATTCCGCCACTCGCCGAATTCTTCCTGGAAAAATTCGCCAGTGAGTCGGGCAAACCGGTTCGCGGGATCACGCCTCAAGCCATGCAGCTGTTGATGGATTTTCATTGGCCGGGCAACGTGCGCGAGCTTCAAAACATAATGGAGCGGGCTGTGACGCTTTCTTCCGGCGAGATGCTCGATGCCGCCGATATTCGCCTCGATCGTCCCAGCGGACGCGCCGCTGGGGAAACCTCACCTGTGTTGCCGCAAGGGTTCACACTCGAGCAGTGGGAAGATGACATGATTCGCGAAGCGTTGCGCCGGGCGAATGGCAATAAGAGTCAAGCGGCTCGATCACTCGGTCTTTCTCGTAACGCCCTGCGGTATCGGTTATCGAAGATTGGAGTGCCCGACCCACCTGAGAAGGAGTGACTGGCGATCAGTTCATACCGGAATGTAAGCCTCTGGTTTCCTTGGACGTTACCAACGCAACGGCGATCTGGGCGCATATGCCGGCGACGGTATCGAGCAAAACGTCAGCGACCGCCGGAGTGCGGCCTAGGACGAAGATCTGGTGAAACTCATCGAGTGAGGCGTAGCACGCTACGATGGCCATCGCAGCAAGGGCCCATACGATACGGAGGTTGCGCCTGCCCGCGCGTATGCCGCGCAGAACCAGGAGGCTCAAAATAAAGTACTCAACGAAGTGCCCGCACTTGCGAATAACATGATGGATTTCAAGAAGGCTGGCCGTCGCCACTCGCGGCATCAGCCAGTGGAGGATCGGAATAATGATTCGTCCAGTATTGTCCGAGGTGAAAGCCGAGGTTGAAAAAAGCGAGATTACGACTGCCCACGCGAGGGCGGGCCACCAGCGCCTAAGCAAGGACACCTATTCCAACCGGTAGTTCGGCGCTTCCCGAGTGATGATTACGTCGTGGACGTGGCTTTCGCGCAGTCCCGCCTGAGAGATGCGGATGAATTTGCTCCGTTCCTGCAACGCCTTCAGGTTCTCAGCCCCGCAATATCCCATGCCGCTTCGTAACCCGCCGACGAGCTGTTCCACGAGGCCCGAAAGAGGTCCTTTGTATGGCACCTGTCCTTCGATTCCTTCTGGCACGGACTTGCCGCGGTCAGCCCCCTCCTGCGCGTAGCGGTCGGCCGAACCTGCCTCCATTGCGCCCAGCGACCCCATGCCGCGATAGGATTTGAAAGTACGGCCCTGGTAAAGGATGGTCTCGCCGGGTGATTCTTCTGTGCCTGCGAAAAGACTCCCTATCATCACTGAGGATGCACCTGCG
This sequence comes from Candidatus Acidiferrales bacterium, assembly GCA_036518755.1. Classification (GTDB taxonomy): domain Bacteria; phylum Acidobacteriota; class Terriglobia; order Acidiferrales; family UBA7541; genus Palsa-295. The sequence goes on from DATDMO010000009.1 coordinate 2,211, forward strand.
GCGAGGGCTTTAGTGATATCGCCTGAAAATTTGATGCCTCCATCCGCAATCAACGGAACGCCGGATCCTTGCGCAGCGCGCGAACATTCCGCGATCGCCGTGATTTGGGGGACTCCAGCACCGGTCACAACGCGCGTCGTGCAAATCGAGCCAGGGCCGATGCCGATTTTCAAGCCGTCGATTCCAAGAGAAATCAAATCGCGCGTAGCCTCAGCCGTGGCGACATTGCCGGCAACAAGTTGAACATCCGGCAGGCGGTGCTTGAGCGCGCGGATCGAGTCCATCACGCGCGCGGTGTGGCCGTGCGCGGTGTCGATGGCCAGCACGTCCACTTTCTCGCGCGCCATCTCTTCCGCCCGTTCCAGAAAGTCGCCGGTCGCGCCGACCGCCGCGCCCACGCGCAAGCGGCCTTGCTCATCCTTCGTGGCGATCGGAAATTCCAGCTTCTTTTGAATATCCTTCACGGTAATCAAGCCCTTCAGATTGAAATCCTTGTCCACGACAAGAAGCTTTTCAATGCGGTGCTGCTGCAGCAGACGCTCCGCCGCTTCGAGCGTGGTGCCCACGGGCACCGTGACGAGATTCTCCTTGGTCATCACATTGCTTACCGGTTGATCGAGGTTGCGCTCAAAACGCAGATCCCGGTTCGTCAGAATTCCCACGAGGCGCTGGCCGCGCGTCACCGGGAGGCCCGAGACCTTGTATTTGTTCATGATTTCCAGGGCCTGGCGCACCGACATTTCTGGCGCGATCGTGACCGGATCAACGATCATGCCGCTCTCCGAACGCTTCACGCGGTCGATTTCTTCAGCTTGCCGCTCGATGGTCATGTTGCGGTGAACGAACCCGATCCCTCCCTGGCGCGCAATAGCGATGGCAAGCCGTGCGTCGGTCACCGTATCCATCGCAGCCGCGACGATCGGAATGTTCAGCGCGATTTTGCGCGAGAGGCAAGTCCGGGTGTCGGCTTGTGCTGGCAGCACCGACGATTTGCCTGGCAGCAGCAGCACATCGTCAAACGTCAGTGCTTCGGGTATAGCTCCGTCAATCATCATCTCTCCCGTGATTTCGGTAGCCACAGCAGGTGCTCTTCTCGCCGTGGTTTTTTTTCGCCCCTAAAACATCAAAGCCCAGCCAGGTCGCCGGGCTTTAGGAAAGGTTTTCTTTGTCCAAAAGCACCTTCATGAATCGATTTCCAATTTTAGGCCCTTCGATGATTGAAAGCAAGGAAGTAGCAGCGATGGCGATGCGGAGGGCGACCGATTTTGCGGGTTCGCCGCTTGCTCATCGGTAACTGGAGATGGCCCGATCATTCGGGCTTGGCCTGGGGCACTCGTGCGCTCACGACCGGAACCATCCATACCGCGTAGCCGCGTGGGTCGCGGATATTCGCGATCATCTGATCGAAGTACGCTACCGCGGACTCGCGCGTGACCGGCGTTAGCTGGCCGATCGACTCGGCGTACCCGTCGCGCCAGGCCTCCAGGATGGCCGCGAACGTTTCGCGCGGCACGCGCAGCGTGTCGACCACGACGTAATCCATCGTGATGTTCTCTAGGCTCATTACCGCGAGCATTCCAAAGATGTGGCGACCAATGAATAAGTCTGTCCCGGTCGCTTTTCCAAAGCTCGCGGCAGCCTGATGCCAAAAATCCCGCGGATCAAGGGCACTCCGCCGAAAATGAAGCATGCCGTAGTCCTCGGGAATCAGGTGCAAGTAGCCTCCGCGGCGCGTAACGCGAGCGAGTTCTGCGATCACCCGATCCGCGTGCGGAATTGCATGCAAAACATGACGGCATACAGTGAGGTCGAAGCTGCGATCGGGGGCAGGGAGTTCGAATATGCTCTGATGCTCGAATGCCAGCCGGGGCGCGAGGTGTGCATAGCGTGCGCGGGCAAGATCCAGGTGGCGATCGACGATATCGATTCCCAATACATGAGCGCGCGGAAAGAGTTTGGCAAGCCGCGAGGCCACCTCGCCAGTGCCGCATCCGGCGTCAAGTATCCGGGGGTCCGGCGGGAGCGCATAGCGTTGAATTAGCGAGACTTCCTGCGGCCAGATTGCCCGCGCCTGGGCATCCAAAGTTCGCACCATTGACTCGTCGGCCATCTGTTTGGCTTGGGGGTTGAGGTCGACCAATGCGCCCTCCTGTCGAAAGGGAATTACGGAACAATCCTAGCAGATTGCCTAATGGCGGTTGCCGAGCTCATGCCCCTCGAAGCGAATGCGCCGTTGTGAATGCTTGCCCCTGGCGCTTTTGGACACGGCCCCTTTACCTCGCGTTCCCAGCGCGAATTCAGTGCTACAATCAGCGGGCCCACCCACCTCGGAAACCGGAAGGAGAAGGCATGGGCATTTTGGAAACGCCTTCGGCCGGAGTCTTTGCGCGCACACCGTTTCGTTTCGGCATCGCCCTCTTGGCGACGAGCCTGGCGCTGCTCATCGCCCTGGCGTTGCACCCCTACGACACCTCGGCGTCTTATGTCACGACGCTGGCCGCGATAGCTTTTTCAACCTGGTATTGCGGCGGCGCTCCTGCGATTGCGAGCATTGCGTTATCGCTCGTGGGCATCGATTACGGGTTCATTCCGCCCACCCACTCGCTGCGAATCGAGCACCGAGCCGACTGGTCCAGCCTGCTAGTGTTCCTGCTCGCCGCGGTCTTAATCGTCCTGATGGGAGAAGCGAGCCGCCTTGAGAGGGAGCGATTACGGGAAGCCTCAGGGGAGTTGGAAGAAAAAGTGCGGAGCCGCACCGGCGAACTCGATCACGCCAACGAGAGCTTGCGGCAGCTCACCGCGCGGCTGCTGAATCTCCAGGATGAAGAAAGGCGGCGAATCGCTCGAGAATTGCACGATAACGCCGGACAAGCGCTGGCGGCTCTGGCGATGAACCTCGGCGCGGTGGCGAAGGATCTTGACCGGTTGGTGAAAACGGCGGGCACAGTGGCGGACAGCGCAAGCCTCGTCCAAGAGATGAGCAACGATATCCGGACAATGTCTTACCTGCTTCACCCCCCGATGTTGGACGAGACGGGACTCGCGCCTGCACTGCGGTGGTACGTGGACGGGTTCACAGAGCGCAGCAAGATTGCAGTGGAGCTAGATTGTGGCCAGGATTTGGGGCGGCTGTCGCAAGAAGTAGAAATAGCGGTTTTCCGGCTCGTGCAGGAGTGCCTGACGAACATCCATCGGCACTCGGGCAGCCCGACAGCCACCATCCGAATCGCGCGGCACGATGGCGTTGTGCGGGTGGAGGTAAGAGACCAGGGACAAGGCCTAACCGCCGACAAGCGGGAACAGATGCTATCGGGCGGGACGGTCGGAGTTGGTATTCGCGGAATACGAGAAAGGGTCCGCCAGCTGGGCGGTACCCTCGAAATCAGTTCTGATGGAATAGGGGCAGGTACGCGCATCCTGGTGCGGCTGCCGGCTGCGGAAGCCGCTCGAACCCAAGAGATCAGTCCAGTAAACCTGGAAGCGCAAATCTCAGAAACAGGGCCTGCGCCGGGTCCTCGGCAGTTTAGCCGCGCGGCTGGCGGCTAGTTCTGGTTTTGACGGCTCGGCCGCCCAGCCTCTGGCGAGCCGACATACAGCTTGAAGAGTGAGCCGCTGCCTTCATGAATCACCGAACCGACGTCGGCGCGAAAGAGCATCAAAGGCTGGCGATCCGCGCGCGGCACCGCGAAAGTAATCCATCCTTCGAGTGAATTTCCCGGCTTCAGAGTCCCTTGCAAATCGGGCATCGGCTCCTCCGCGATAGATGGCGCCGCGTAGGCTGTGCCATCGGCTTTCATCGCGGTGAATTGAGCTTCATCGATTGTGTAGTTGTAATGTGACGGGGAAGTGCGGGCTGAGAACTCGAAGCGGACACGGGCGAGTAGGTATTCGAAGCCTGCCTTGGGAGCAGGATTCGAGGTGCTGATGGCTTTCAGCATCTCCCAAGCCTTCTCGCCGCGAACAACTTGTACGACGGTGATTCTTGCGTCGTAAAGCTCATCACCGCCGTCGTACTGATCGCCGAATATGATGATTGTGCTCAGCGTCCGACCGAGCGGCTGAGCCTGGTCAGCGAAGGAATTGGCCGCGATAACGTTTGCAACGGCCAAACTTATTGTCGCAAGAATCGCAACAATGAAGACATTTGCGGACCTGCCGGCTCCGCTCCCTCCGCTTACGCCCACTGATCGATGGGGACGCTCACGCGATAGCTCATGTTTGCGACCATGTGGTAGGGGTTCGTTTGCCCTCCGACCACCACGAAATTGTAGGAGTCGGCCTTGGCGTAGTAGGGAATTCGCGCGTCGTCGGGCGTTTGCGGATCTCGAACCCAGCGGCCCCCGAAGAGTGTGGAACGGGCGTCTTTGGCGGAAATGGTCGAATTCTTCTGGAGCCAGTCTGCAAGCTGCTCTTTCGTCTTGAAGCCGAGTTCGACCAAACCTTGAGCCACCAGAGGATCCAAAACACCGAGCGCGCCGAATAGCGGGCCGAAGGGAATCATGTTGTAGCGGAGCGCCTCGTGAAATTGAGGGACAGGCTTCACGCCAAGGCCGACACCGGCTTGTCCCTGTGAAATGCTGAATCCGACGAAGAGGCTTACGACGTTTTGTTCAGGCTTGAATCCTTTTTGCACATGCAAGGGGGTCCACGGGCTGTCCTTTTCATTTTCGGGAATGATCAGATTGTTGTAATTGACGCTGTTCCCGAAAGTACCGAGATAGGTTTGACCGGGCGTTCCCGAGCTACCGAGATTTCGCGAAACCATCGTCCACGCACGGCCAATGGCGGCGTTGGGCTGAGCGAACGGACCCATCGCGCCGATGCCGTAGTTCATGTTGAGCTTGTCGCGGATCGGCCCGTTGATCACCGCCGCTACGGCGAAAGAATTGGTGGAGCTGGAAAGCGCGGTAACGCCGCTCGATGCGATGGCAAGAATCGTCGGCAGATACTCGGGCAGGGCGCCTGCCATCACAGCGTTAATGGCCACATGCCTCACTGTGTAAGACCACTCCGGGTACGACCCGCGCGCCGGACACATTTTCCCGACCACTTCATCGGGATGGTGGCTCGTCCCTTTCAGCATCGCGTCCACTTTTTCCTGCGTCGGCAGCTGGATGTGCATGAAATCCGTCATGCCATTGTCGATGTAATACTGTTGGAGATTGTCGGAGGTATCGATGAAAGTGGGCGGTCCAACATCGGGAGTGACGGTTCCGGTCTTCGATTCCTCGGCGGTGAGTGGCTGCGTTAGCACGTCGACGACTTCCTTCATCAACGACTTGCCGCTTACCGGATCGTTGCCTTCGAGATAGGCGTACATTTCCGCATCGGTTTTGCCCCACACCGGATGTGGCGTGAAGCAGATGCGCTCATGTGGCATGCCACGCTGGGCCGCGTTGGAAAGCGCCAGATTCTTGAAAGCTATGGTGACCATTGGAGCGGTCGGAAAGCCCATCTGCTCGAACTTTATGCAGTGACCAACGGTCGCTGGTGTGCACGTGCTTCAATGCCCGATCGCCATGATCACGGCATTGCCCTTGGCTTTTATCTCCGCATTCAATTTGGGATCGTCGTCCGCGAACGCTCCGGCCTTCAGCCGGTACACGGTGGTGACGTCAGGCATGTTCTTCTTGAACCACAGGCCGACCTGCGCCAGAAAATGATCCGCGCCAGGGAACCCGTCGGATACCAAATAAATTGTCTTGCCGTCGAGGCTCTTCAATCGCGGCGCCATCGGGACGAGTTGGATGGGAGGTGGAATGCCTTTCGGGTTGAGCGCCTCGATTTTGCCGGCGCCGGCCATCGGCTTCGTGGTTTTAGTCTTGGTCTTCGCCGCTTCGGCGCGCGACGCGGCCAAAAGTGCCGGAGACATTCCCAAGAGCGACAGCATCTTTCGTCGATTCATGGTCACCTCAACGCCAATATTCCGACACGCCTACCTGCTAGGACGCCTGCTAACAGACACGGTTTCATTTATATTCCTCTTGGCACAGGGATTGCAACGCGGTCGTCACAGATTTGGGCGGCAGTTTCACATATCAGCGCACGCGATAATTTGGTGCGACACTCTTCACTTCAAAGCGATGCTTGACAGCGCCGGACGCGCGGCGGAAGAATGGCTATTGGTAGACAATTCAGCGTTTAGCCATAAGATCGCGATAGCCCCCGACGAAGGTTCAAGGAGACCAATCACAATGCCAAAGAACGCCGCAGCTCCCGCAAAGGAACACCAAAATCCCGCTTTGGAAGTGCCTACCGACCTGAGCGCTGAGGGCGTCGCCGAGATCTCAGCCGCCCTGCGCGAAACCCTTGCCGATGTGTTCGCGCTGTACGTCAAGACAAAGAACTTTCACTGGCACATGACCGGCCGCCATTTCCGTGATTACCACCTGCTTCTCGATGAACACTCCGATCAAATCTTCGCCATGACGGACGATATTGCCGAGCGCGGCCGCAAGATCGGGGGAGCTACGATTCGTTCCATCAGTGATATCACGCGGCATCAGCGGCTGAAGGACAATAACGCCGAGGTCGTCAGCCCGAAAGATATGCTGGCCGAGCTTTCGGCCGACAACCAGCACCTCACGCGCTCTTTGCGCGCCACGCACGAGGTGTGTGAAAAGTACAGCGATGTTGCTACGGCCAGTTTGATCGAGGTGTGGATCGACCAAACGGAGCGGCGCACTTGGTTCTTGTCGGAAATAGTCCGTGACCTGTAAAGGCCTGCGGTGGACGGCGGCCTTGGGCCTAGCCAATTTCTTCGGCTAGGCCCATTTGTCGATTGAAACGCTTACCGTGTAGCTCAGGCTGCCGCCCTGGAAGAACGCGTTGGTCTGCCCTCCTAGGACGACCACGTTGATGTCGTCGCGGTGCGGCCACCGCGGAATCACCGCGTCGTCGGGCATCGCGTACCACGTTTTGTACGGCTCCAATCCCTTGAGCGCACGCGGATAATCGAATCCGTAGGCAAAATCGCGGCTCTTGTAGTCTTTCACTGTTTGCGTCGTGTTCTTGTAGAGCCAATCGATTAACTTGTCCTTCGTGTCGTAGCCGCGATCCTTCAAATGATTCGCGATCAGCGGATCGGCCACTACGAGTCCGCCGAAGAATCCTGTGAACACGCTGAAAAGATCGCTGAACTGTTCCTCATACTTCGGCGTGTCCGTGCTGGTTCCTCTCGCGCCCTGCCCTGGAACGATGCCGAGCCCGCGGAACATGCTCACCACGTTTTCTTCCGTCTTGAATCCTTTCTGCACGTGCAGCGGGACCCAAGGGCTCGCCGCTTCGTTCTCGGCGATGATGAGGTTGTTGTAGTTGAGGTTGTTGCCTTGCGAACCCATGTACGTGTCGCCCGGAATCCCGCCGTTCGCAAGATTCCGCGAGACCAGCGTCCACGCCCGCCCAATCGCTGCGTTCGGCTGCGCGAATGGCCCTAGCGCGCCAATGCCGTAGTTCATGTTGAGCTTGTCTCGGATCGGCCCGTTGATCACCGCCGCATACGCAAACGAGTTTGTTGAGCTCATTAGCGACGGCGTTCCCGACGACGCGATCGCCAGAATCACCGGAAAATATTCCGGCTTGCAGCCCGCCATCACGGCGTTGATCGCCACCTGCCTCACCGTGTACGACCACGGCGGGTACGCGCCCCCGGCCATCTTGCCAACCTGTTCATCCGGCTTGTGGCTCGTGCCCTTCAGCATTTCCTCCACTTCTTCTTCCGTCGGAATGATGACCGGTAGAAAATCGGTCATGCCGTTATCGTGGTAAAACTGCTGGAGGTTCTTCAGCGTGTCCGGCGGGTACTTTTCCGGACCTACGGAAACCTGGACGAACCCTGTCTTCTTTTCATCCGCGCTGAGCGGCACGGTCAGGTCATCCACGATCTCTTTCATCATCGGCTTGTCGCTGATCGGGTCGTTCCCCTCGACGTATGCGCGAAGCTGCTCGGGCGTTTTGCTTGCCACGGGATGCGGCGTAAACGTGATTCGCAGATGCGGCATGCCGCGCTTGGCCACGTTCAAAATCGCGAGTTCCTTGAACGCTCGCGTGACCATCGGAGTGGTCGGAATTCCCATCTTTTCGACTGTTATGCAGTGACCCACGGTCGCTGGCGTGCACGTGCTTCAATGCCCGACGGCCATGATGGCCGCGTCACCTTTCGCCTTGATCTCTTTCCATAGAGCGGGATCGTCTTCCATGTAAGGTCCGGCTTTGCGCCGGAAGATCGTGTTCACGTTCGGCATGTTTTGCTTGAACCAAAGCTGAATTTGTTGGAGCAGCATTCCGCCGCCCTCGAATCCCGTGTCAATGAGCCACACGGTTTTTCCATCGAGGCTGTCGAGCCGCGGCGCCATGGGAAGTAGTTGAATCGCAGGCGGGGTGCCCTTCGGATTCAGCCCTTCGAATTTCTGTGCGCCTGCCGGGCCGGTCACTGGCTTCTTGCTCTTACTCTTGGTCTGCGCCTCGGCGCTTGAGCCGGCCAGCAGCGCCGGCGACACTCCTAAAAGTGAAAGCAGTTTCCGTCTATTTATGTGGCTCATTTTTGCGCCTCCTAGATGCGATGGAAGGCCCCGAATCGAGGGAATTTCATCCGTCGCGGATGTTAGCCACGCCATTCAGTCATGTCAAGAAAATGCCCGCTCGCGTATTGGTCACTTCAAAAGGTCAATCGCGAAAACAACCCCGACCGATCATGGATCTTGCCCGTTTCGGCCATTTTGGGCCGTCCGAAAAAAGTCCACACCAAGAACCCCTTGCAGTGACTTTTGCGACCTGTCAACCTGACCACGATGTAGCTGTAACCGGCCCTCCTGACGAGGGTCGAAGAATCGCTCTTTGACAACTGAATCGGCACGCTGGAGAGGGCCACTCAAGCACGCAACATCGGCATGCCGGGGACCCCGACTTGCCGCCGCTGTTTGCCGACCGGCCTGCCCGCCGTGGCGGGCTTGCCCGGTCGTGCTGCGACCACCCCCTGGCAGCACAGTCTGTCGCTCGTTTCCGCGTCGATTCCGATTTGAAGAAGTGGAGTCTCCTCGACATAGCGAGCCGAATAGAGGGCATCGCAAGCCATAGAAAACAAAGGATGACGGTACACTCTAATCGACACTCCTATGGAACCCCCGAATCGGCAATCGCAAACGGAATCGTTCTCGAATATCGGCGGCAACAGCGTTAGATTGCCACGTGAAGTTGACAAGCCTCTGAGCGCTGTTCTATCGTCCAAACGCCGAAAATCCGTCACATTTTGCGCCATTAGACCAACCGAGGTGCGTGTGCAGCCTGAACCGAATATGGATTTGGACTACTACGCCTACCGCACACCTCTGGTGGAAGTGGTCAAGAAGAAGTGATGGCACGTCGTCCGCATCTCCTCCTTCTACCCGGCTTGGTTTGCGATGACGCGATCTGGCAACACCAAGCGAGTTACTTTTCCAAAATCACCACCGTCAAGATTCCTGACTACGGTTTGAGCGACTCGCTTGAAAAGATGGCGCAAGTTGTTCTTCGAGATGCACCCGAACGTTTCGCTGTTGCGGGGCATTCCATGGGAGGCCGCGTCGCATTCGAAATTCTGCGCCGCGTGCCGGAGCGCGTTGTGGGCGTCGCGCTGCTCGATACCGCCTATCGGCCGCGCACAACCGGGGAAGCGGGCGAACGCGAGCGCTCCGACCGATTCGCGCTGCTGGATGTGGCGCGATCCCAGGGCATGCGCGCCATGGCTCGGCAGTGGATTCCAAGAATCGTCCATCCCGCGCGCCTTTCGGACGAAGCCTTCATCAACTCCATCATCGAGATGATCGACCGCAAGACTGCCGATATTTTCGCCGCGCAAATCAACGCTCTGCTCGGACGACCGGACGCTGCGCCCGTGCTTAGAAGCGTTCGCTCTCCGACAATGATTCTGTGCGGGCGCGAAGATCTCTGGAGCCCTCTTGCGGGTCATCGCGAGATGGCCGCGCTCGTGCCGGAGAGCAAGTTGGTGATCATCGAAAATTGCGCGCACATGGCGCCCATGGAACGCCCCGAGGAAGTCACTTCAACGCTGAGCGAGTGGCTTCAGAACCTCGCGTAGGGATGGAAGTACTAGCGCCGGCAGAGGAGGACGCCAGTGCGGGTGGCTGCGAGACAAATTTGGCGTTTCGTGGCAGATTATCCCGATTGCACCAGGCAGGATGCTATCCGACCCGGATCCCGCTAGATCGGCCAGGGTCATGAAGGCCATGCTTCAAATGCGCAAGATCGAAATACAAGGCTTACAGCAAGCCTACGAGCGAGCGTAGCTCGACACTGTCAAAGTAGTTTTTTTCGTTTGATTTGCGAGTGCGAAAACGGAGGAAATGACAAATGGCAACGACTGCTCAAGCGGCACCCGCCTCGAAAGGAATGCTTTGGACCGGATATGTGATCAGCGGCCTGGTTGTATTGTTCATGATTTTCGATGGCGGCACGAAAGTGATCAAGGTGCCGCAGGTAATTCAGGCATCAGCCAAGCTCGGATACGATGCCTCCGCAGTTGTGGCGATCGGCGCTACGCTGCTTGTTTGCACGGCCCTCTATGTGATTCCGCGCACGTCCATTTTCGGCGCGATTCTGCTGACAGGCTATCTTGGCGGTGCAGTTGACGCCAACGTGCACAGCGGCACACCGCTTTTTAATCTTACATTTCCGATTGCTTTCGGCGTGCTGGCCTGGCTGGGGATTTATCTGCGCGATCAGCGGCTGCGCGCCTTGGTTCCGTTGCGAAATTAGCGCGCGGTTGTGAGCCTGGCCGACTTATTGCCTGGCGCGTGCGGATTGACGCACGCTTTGTGCCCCACTAGAATCCAACGCATATTTTTGGAGAAAGGTTTCAACCAGCCGCGAACATGATCATCGACTCTCATCAGCACTTCGTTCGTCTTGCGCGTCACCCGGAAGTGGAGGGCTTTCGCCAAGCGCAACTTTCCGGAAAAAATCCCGATGCCCTTCCGAGCATCTCCGATACCGACGTTAAAAAGAGTCTGGAGCAGGTTATCAGCTTGATGGATTCGCGCGGCATCGATGTCGCCTTTGCTTCTCCTCGCGCGAAAGCGATGGCGACACATGAAGGCACTACGGAACAGAACGCCATCTGGGCCGACCTCAATAACGGCCTCATCCTTCGCGCCTGTCAATTGAATCCCGGCCGCTTTGCGCCGGTGGGGATGCTCGGACAACATCCTTCGTGTCCATCGGAACAGGTGGCGAAGCAAATCGAGCGCTGGACCAAGGAGGGTTTCATCGCGTTCAATTTCGATCCCGATGGAACCGGCGGCCGCTGGCAGAACCAGCCCTTCACCGGGAAGCAGAATTACCCGGTTTTCGAAGCGGCGCAGGGGCTGGATGTGCCGCTCGTGCTGCACGGCAGCGAATCGATCAACAAGAACTTCCCGCATACGGCCGTCCAGTATCTGGTGGCCGATATTACCGGTTTCGTGCAACTGATGATGGCGAAAGATCTGTTCCGGGATTTTCCGCGTCTGCGGTTTCTGATCCCGCACGCGGGCGGCGCGTTGCCCTGCCAGATCGGGCGTTGGAGGGCGATCGCAAAGTACAACAATTGGGCCAGCCCGGACGAACTCCTCGGCAACGGCAATGTTTTCGTCGATACCTGCGTATACAATCGCCTCAACATGCAGATGTTATTTGACGCTGTCCCGCTAGATAACATCCTGTTCGGCTCGGAATGCGACGGTGCGTTCCCCGGCGTGGTTAATGACGAGACGCACGATCACTACGACAACACACGGCGCTATGTCGACGAGTCGAAGCTGAACGCCGGCGACAAAGACCGGATCTATGCCGTCAACGCGCGGCGCGTTTATCCGCATGCGAGCCGTTGGGTTCAAGCGGAGCGAAGTCTGGGCCGCGCGTAGAATCCACGTTTCGGGCTCCGCGCTGTGCGGCGATTGACGTCGCGGTTTCGCACCGTCTAGAATCCCAACCCAGTCCTGAGACGCTACTTTTGTGCCTGACAGAAAGACAACGGTGATCGAGAGAATCCGGTGTGAGGAAGGGTCGCGCGTCTTCCCGCATGTGACCGAGGAGCTGTGATGAGCAAACCGGTAGTGGTGAAGCACGTCGAGCAGCCGGACCAGGCTGCCGTGGCTGCGCTGGAAAAGTATGGCGTATCGACGGTCCACGAGGCGCAAGGGCGCTGCGGATTGCTGGCGTCGTACATGCGTCCGATATATGCCGGTGCGGCGATTGCCGGGAGCGCCGTGACGGTTTCGTTGCCGCCGGGCGACAATTTGATGATCCACGTGGCGGTGGAAATGTGCAGGCCGGGCAGTATTCTGGTGGTGGCCCCCACATCGCCCTGCACCGACGGGTATTTCGGCGAACTGCTTGGCACCTCGCTTCGCGCTCATGGCGCAAAGGGTTTGGTGATCGAAGCAGGGGTGCGCGATGTTGGTCCGCTTACGCAGATGAGGTTTCCGATCTGGAGCCGCGCAGTGCATTCGCAAGGGACGGTGAAAGCTACGCTTGGGTCGGTGAATGTTCCAATCGTGTGTGCTGGTGCCGCGATTGATCCGGGCGATGTGATTGTGGCCGATGATGATGGCGTGGTGGTGGTGAAACGGGCGGAGGCGGCCAAAGTTGCCGAGGCTTCGAAACAGCGCGTGGACAAGGAAGATGTGGTTCGCGAGCGGCTGGCTAAAGGCGAGCTAGGGCTGGATATTTACGGTCTTCGCGCGAAACTGAAAGAAATGGGACTCGAATATCGTTAAGTATAAGGACGGCCGATTTTCGAGGCTAACGGGCGAGTGATCGCCTGGACCTGGGCCGCCAGCATCCCGGGAGGTTACTGTGACTAAGTCCGTTCCTGCGAAGCTGTTCCTGTCGTCTCTGCTGTTTCTTGCCTTTGCCTGCTTTTCCTTTGGGGATGCGAAAACCCCGTTGCTGCTCCAGACTCCCACAATCAGTAAGAATCAGATCGCATTCGTGTATGGGGGAGACATCTGGATCGTGGGCAGGGAGGGAGGAGCAGCGCGTCGCCTGGTCACCGGCCGGGATTTGGAAAGCGGGCCGATCTTCTCTCCTGATGGCTCGATGGTCGCGTTTAGCGGCAACTACGATAGTAACGTCGACGTGTACGTGGTGCCTACAGCCGGCGGCGAACCGCGCCGCCTGACCTATCATCCCGGCCCCGACGTTGCCGTTGGATGGACACCCGACGGCAAGAGCGTGCTCTTCCATTCGCATCGCAACAGCACGAACGATCCGGACAAACTCTTCACCGTCCCGGTGACGGGCGGATTTCCGACGCAGCTTCCACTGGATATGGCTGAAGAAGGCTCCTACTCGTCTGATGGATCGCAGATCGCTTACGTCCCAGTTTTTCAGTGGGAACCGGACTGGAAGGGATACCGCGGCGGGCAAACCACGCCGGTCTGGATCGCCAAGCTTGCCGATTCGAGCGTG
>DATDMO010000010.1:0-3001 GCA_036518755.1 Candidatus Acidiferrales bacterium
TTTTCGGCGAGCGTGGCGGAAGCGAATCCTGGATCACGACGGCGCCGACGGAAAGCCCGGCGGCATAGAGAAATGGCTGAAGCTGGTGGAGGCCACGGGCCTTCCCGCCGAGCAAGCCATTCGCGGCGAGGGAATTCTGCCGGCGACGCGGTATGCAGTGGAATCGTACGTCCACTTCGTCCGCTCGCGGACGTTTCTGGAGGCGGTGGCGTCTTCGCTGACGGAGCTTTTTTCGGGCAAGCTGATTACGTTGCGGATGGACCGGCTGCGGCACCACTATCCGTGGCTTTCGAGCGGACTGGATTACTTCGAGGCGAGAATCACGCAGGCTCCGGAAGACGCGAATTTCGCGCTGGCGTGGGTGGTGAAGCACGCGGGCACGCGCGAAGAGCAGGAACTGGCGCTGGGGGCGCTTCGCGCCAAGTGCGATATTCTGTGGGCGATGCTGGACGCGCTTTATTTCGCGTACGTATCGCCGGGTTGGCCGCCGCCCGGCGCGTTTCAACCGGATCGGAACGCCGCGTGAAGCCGGAAATGAGCAGCCGTCCTCGCCTTGCGCCCGGTTGCCGGTTGAATGAGAAGGACAAGACCTCGCGAATGCTGCTGATGCCGGAGCGGGCGCTGCGGCTGAATGGGCCGAGCCTGGAGATTGTGGAGCGTTGCGACGGGTCGCATACCGTGGAGGAAATTGTTTCGGAATTGCAGCAAATATATTCGAAGGCCGAGCCCGGGAAAGTGGAGCAGGATATTCTGGGATATCTGGACCTGCTGAACACGCAGCGAGCGCTGGACTTCGAGTGAAACCACGGTACGCGCTACCGGCAAAGACCTACCTATTCAAATGAACGCGCCGATTCCTTCGCCGCTTGCGTTGATCGCCGAGCTGACGCACCGGTGCCCGCTGCATTGCGTTTACTGCTCAAACCCCGTTTTGCTGGCGACACGAGATCGCGAGCTTTCGACAGAAACGTGGAGCCGCGTACTCGCGGAAGCCGCGGATCTGGGCGTGCTGCAAGCGGATTTCACCGGCGGTGAACCGCTGGCGCGTCCCGACCTGGCGGAAATCATTCGCGCGGCGCGCGGCGCCGGCCTTTACGTGAATTTGATCACATCGGGAATTCCGCTCGATGAGAAGCGGCTGGGAGATTTGGTGCAAGCAGGGCTGGATCACATACAGATCAGCTTTCAAGGAGCGCGTGAGGAAAGCTCCGTTGAATTCGCGGGGATGGACGCGCAGGCGCGAAAGCTGTGCGCGATTGAGTGGATCAAGCGGCAACGAATCGCGCTCACGCTGAATTTCGTGATTCACAGGCAGAATGTGGATCAACTAGATGAAATGCTCGACCTGGTGGAGAAGATTGGTCCCGGGCGCGTGGAATTCGCGCACGTTCAATATTACGGGTGGGCGTTTGCGAACAAAGGAAAGCTGCTGCCGACGCGCGCGCAGCTTGAACGGTCGCTGGAGATTCTCAAGCGGGCCGAAGAGCGTTTGCGGGGGAAGACGAAAGTTGAGTACGTGGTGCCGGACTATTACGCGAAATATCCGAAGCCGTGCATGGGCGGTTGGGGACGCAAACTGATGCTCATTACTCCAACCGGAGACGCGCTGCCGTGCCACGCGGCCGGCATCCTGCCGGGGATGACGTTTGACAACGTGCAGTCGCGACCGCTTCGGGAGATCTGGGAGAAGTCCGGCGCGTTCCAAAAATTTCGCGGCGAGGAATGGATGCCGGAGCCTTGCCGAAGCTGCGACCGGCGCGAACGTGATTTCGGCGGATGCCGATGCCAGGCCTTTTTGCTGGCGAAAGATGCCGGCGTTACCGACCCGGTCTGCTCGCTTTCGCCTCACAGAGGGATCGTGGACGGGATATTGAAGGATGTGAATGAAGTGCCCCTCGCGGAAGCTTCGAGTAAGGCTGATTGGATCTACCGTTCCAATCCGGCGTGACCTCGTTTTCTGGCGTGTCTTAGGGCAAGCGGGAGGAATGACAACCGGCCATTGCGAAATCGAAGAGAGGTCCTTCGACGACTGATCTCCCGGGCTCGACTAACCGTCGACCCGGGAGCCCTACCAAATCGCGCGCCCGCACAAACCGCGGGAAAACCAAGAGCGCGCGCGAACTCCGCTCCCTTCCTTCGTCAGGGCAGGCAGGATGACGGCAAAAGACGAAAGCGCCCGACTAAGAATAAGGTGGGCGCTACGAATGGAACCCTCTCCATGTTTCCGGCGCAACTTGGCTTGACCTTGGTGCGTCGAACGTTGCATGAAGAGGCTCAGCCATTGAGAGCACCCGGCGAAAGGTTCCGCGCAATCCGAGCGGGGCAATTCACCCTTGGAATTCTTTTGATGTGCGGCCTTGCGTGGACCGCGCGGGCGCAGGGGACGCGAGTGGAGGGAAGCGTCCACGACGCTACAGGAGCGTCCGTACAGGGCGCCAGGGTTCAGTTGAGCGCGAGTTCTTATTCCGCCGAGACTACGACAGACGCGTCGGGGATGTTTGTGTTCGATGGAGTACCTGCTGTAGCCGGGACGGTGGCTGTGACGGCCGATGGGTTCGAACCCGTGAAGCAATCGTGGACGGCAGCGGGTGCGGCGCCGCAGATGAGTTTTACTTTGCAACCGCTGACGGTGAACGAAAAAGTGGTGGTTACGGCCGCGAGAACCTCGACGCCGCTGGGAGAATCTCCGGTCAGCACGATTCAACTTTCTCGACACGATCTGCAACAGACGCCGAATCTGACGCTGGACGACGCGCTGCGGCAGGTGCCCGGATTCAGTCTTTTCCGGAGATCGAGCAGCCGGATCGCGAATCCAACGACGCTGGGCGTGTCACTGCGAGGACTGGGAAGCGGAAGCGGACCGAGCCGCGTGCTCGTGCTGGAAGATGGCTTGCCGCTGAACGATCCTTTCGGGTCGTGGATTTATTGGGACCGGGTGCCGAACGAGTCTGTTGCCGGCGTGGAGGTAGACGAAGAAGGCGCATCGAGCCTGTACGGAAGC
>DATDMO010000011.1:0-14358 GCA_036518755.1 Candidatus Acidiferrales bacterium
GGGGCGACAGGCGCGCGGCGAGTTTACCGGCCGTTCGAGACGATGGCGAACATGACGCCAGCACAGGTCGATGCCGTCTGCGCCAAACATACGGCAGCCTTCGCGCCGCGCGCCATCTCGCCCGGCGCCAACGCGCCCGCCGCATCGATGGCTGGTAACCTCGGACCGCACACCGATTGGCTTGCGGGAAAGAGTTTCACTCTTCGCTACGACCACGCCCCCGCGATGGAATACCGCTTCGACGACGCCGAAACGCTGCAATGGCGCAAAGAAGGCCAGAGTAATTGGACCAAGGCGCGCTATCAGGCCTTCGAGTCGATGCCGGGAGCAATCCTGTTCGGCCACCTGCTGGAAGGCGAACCGAACCACGACGGACACTGCATCGTCGCGGATTTCCATGAAGGCCTGGTGACGTGTTTCAACGGGCATCTGAACACGCCCTACTTTGCGAATGAGGCAGGAGTGAAAATCCACTTCGGCGTGATCGAGATGGAGGGCCTGATTCCGCCGAAGTATCGCCGCCACGTTCTCACGGATGAGATGGTCGGGCGAGCGGTGAGCCAGAACTACGCGCCGGGCCTGACGTCGATGCATCTGTACTCGACGCCACATTCACTCTCGTGGATTATCTTCACCGGGACTGATGCCGGCGGTTTGGAATGGAGCGGGCCGGCCTCGTACGTAAAGATTCGCAACGGCTTGTACTTCATGTACTGGCTGGAGGAGGCGTGTAACGGCACGCTCGGCACCATCTTGGTCAATTTGCACACCATGCGCGACGTGGGGATCGGCTACAACTGCGGTGAAAACGGCTTGAACATGAATGCGTTGGGTGCGCACGAGCGCCTCGCCGGCCAGTTTGACGTAAGACGCTTCTATCAGGTGAAGGCGTCAGGAGGGGTAGCATGACGAGGGACACCGATTCCACGCGCCGGTCTTTCCTAAAGGGCGGCGCACTGCTGGCTGCGCCCCTGGCCGCTGCGGTGCCCGCAGTTCTTGTGGCGGACGATGGGCTGAGGGCGCGTCTCGCAAAGCTGGAGAACGAGGCCGCAATCCGCGAGTTGCATCAGGGCTGGCTGCGACGAATCAACACGAGAACAGGCGATGCCACCACGCTGCTGTTCGCTGACGCCGAAGGCGCTGCGCCAGACCAAGCGGTTCGCAACATCGCAGCGGATCACGCTGGGGAACCGGACGTGATCGACATCGCCGCGGACGGTAAAAGCGCCGTCGGCCGGTTCCGATGCATCGTGGAAATCGAGAACGCGATCGCACAGGACTGCACGCTGGCGCGGATGGCGCGCGCGCAAGGCGGCGGCTTCGTCCGGCGGTCCGAGCGCCGCGTGCTGAAGGTCGAATATGTGAAGGTCGACGGCATGTGGGCGATCGCGAAGGCCAACTTGGCGTCGGTCTGAGTCTGTTGACTTTGAAATCGCAAAAAGCCAGGCGTATGATCGACATTTGGAACCGAACCAATCTGATCTTTAGCCACACCCAGCGTGTAAGTATTCGACCCTGAGCCCCCGTCGATAATTCCTTAACCACATCGAAGACAATTACGAAAAGCACGCGCCGCGGAGCTGAGCGAGCGGAGGTACCACCAGTCCCTTCATCGACGCGAGCCTGACCATCGCGGGAAATTTACAGGAGGATTTATGGCAACGACAAAAACCGGATTAGTACCAATGAAGGTGGCGCAGATTTCCAAGGCGGGCGGCGATTTCGAGATCGTTGAACGCGAGATTCCTAATCCGAACGCAGGACAAGTGCGCATCAAGGTGGAGGCTTGTGGCATATGCCACAGCGACGTGCTGACGAAGGAAGGCGCTTTGCCTGGCATTCAGTACCCTCGCGTTCCAGGGCATGAAGTGGCCGGTATCATCGATGAAGTGGGCGCCGGCGTCACGGCGTGGAAGAAGGGGCAGCGCGTCGGTGTCGGCTGGCACGGCGGACAGGACAACACGTGCATCTCTTGTCGGCGGGGAGATTTTCGCAATTGCCAGAATTTGCAAATTCCGGGCATCCACTACGACGGCGGATACCAGCAATACATGGTGGCTCCCGTCGAGGCGTTGGCGGCAATACCGGAGAGCCTAAGTGACGTCGAAGCGGCACCGTTGCTCTGTGCCGGAATTACCACTTACAACGCGCTACGACACAGCGGTGCGATGCCCGGCGACCTTGTTGCGGTGCAGGGTATCGGCGGCCTGGGTCACCTGGGAGTCCAGTTCGCGAGCAAGTTTGGTTATAAGGTCGCGGCGATCGGGCGCGGTCCGGAAAACGCGGCGCTCGCAAAGAAACTCGGAGCGAGCGTATACATCGACAGCAAAGCGACGAACGCAGCGCGGGAATTGCAAAAACTGGGCGGCGCGCAGGTAATTCTGGCGACGGCGCCGAACTCGAGGGCGATGTCCGAGCTGATCGACGGTCTGGGTCCGAACGGCAAGCTTGTGGTGGTCGGGGCCACATTCGATCCCATTGAGGTGACGCCGGCACAACTTATTTTCGGAGTGAAATCGATTCAAGGCTGGGCCGCGGGAACGCCGGCAGATTCCGAGGATACGCTGCGCTTCGCCGAACTCACCGGCGTGCGTCCCATGATTGAAACGTATCCGCTTGAAAAGGCGGCCGAGGGTTACGCGCGGATGATGAGCGGCAAAGCACAGTTCCGCGTGGTTCTGACGATGTGAAGTTGGCGCACGCTGCAATCGGATCCTTGCTGATCCTTCAACAGCGTCCTTAGCTTCTTTTCAGGCGGGGATCGCGGGCTTTAAGGGAAGGCCGATACGTTGCAACAGGTCCTGAAAACGCGGGTTTGAACGCAAGGCGTCCAGGCCCGGGTCCATGTGAAGATAGATGAGCCAGTGGGAGTGCTCTTCGTAGGATTCTTCCAAGCATTCCATCGCGCTCTCGTTTTGTCCCAAGCCGACGTGGATTCCGGCAAAGAAATAAGGGGCAACGTATTTTTGCTTTGCAAGTTTTGTAAGATCGTCGAGGATTTCGATTGCTTTCTCTTTCCTGCCTGCAGCGCCGAAAGTTTGCGCCAACGCGGCGCGCATCATGGGACTGCCGCCGGATAGGCTCACACCTTTCTCACCTTCGGCGATGGCCCGTTCATAGTGACCCATTTTTCTGAGTGATAGGCTCAGAACCCAGTACGTGACTGGATAGTTGGGATCGAGCTCGACAGTTCGCTGAAGTTGTTCGATGGCGTCGTCGTATCGCCGGGCCATGTAGAGCGACCATCCGATGGCGTCGCTGATAATAAGGGACAGCGGGTCGAGCTCCTGGCTATTTTTCATCCTGGTGATAGCTTCCGAGTGGCGTCCCATGGTCATCACATACTCGGCGTACCAATGATTGGCGGTCGGATAGGCGGGATTGAGCGCAAGGCTGCGCTTGAATTCCGCCTGGGCCGCTTGCCACTGCCAATCGTGAAGCCACAAGACGGCAGCCAAAGGCGTGTGGGCTTCGCCGAGAGCCGGGTCGAGCCGCAGGGCTTCCATCGCGGCGACTTTGGCCTTGGGGAAGGCGTCCTTGGACGGCAGGTAGCTATTCCAACCCAGAAGGACGTACGAATCGGCCACACCGGCGTAAGCGAGAGCGTAGCTGGGATCCTTCTCGACGGCTTGCTGAAAGTATTCGATGGCCTTGTAGAATCCCTCTTCAGTCCACCTGTTCCAGTGATGACGACCTTTCAGGTAAAGTCGGTAAGCCTCGGCATCATCCGTTTGGCGTTTGTTTAGACGCTTTCTTTCCGCGCGGGTGAGCTTTAGGCGCAAATTCCCCGATATTTCGTTGGAGATATCGTCTTGAATTGCAAAGATATCGCCTGGCTTGCGATCGTATTGTGCGCCCCACAGTTGCGAACCTGTCGCTACGTCGACTAATTCGGTGCCAATGCGCAACGATCCGCCGCTCTGCATCATTCTTCCGGTGAGCACAGCGCGCACATTCAGCTCGCGTCCGACGGCTTGAGGATCAATTCCGCGGCCTTTGTAGCGAAATACCGTGCTCTGGGCCATCACTCGAAGTTTTGGGACGGTCGCCAGAATATTGATAAGACTGCCCGCGATTCCGTCACTGAGATATTCATTCTCTGGGTCGCGACTGGCGTTTTCGAAAGGCAAAACTGCGAGCGAGTCAATGATCTTTGAGACTCGCTCTCGGTGGACGGTGCCAGTGTGCGGCGTCGAATCCCGCGCGCTCTGCTGTTCGGTCGAGTGAAAATGACTTCCGGACGACAGCGGGACGGATTCGGTGCGTTCTTCCGCAGTTCGCGAGCTGGAATTGGCTTCTCGCTCGAGTCGCTGCAGATCGGTACGGATGTCAGCCGCGTGCTGATACCGCTGGTCTCTATCTTTGTGGAGCGCCTTGCTGATGATCTCTTCAAGCCCCAGCGGAATATCGGTATTGATGCTTCGCGCGGGAACGGGAGTTCGGGTCAGAACGGCTTCGATAATCATGCCACCTGTGTTGCCGCTAAACGCCTGGCGCCCTGTCGCCATTTCGTACAACAAGAGACCGAGCGAGAAAATATCGGTGCGCGGGTCTAGATTGTCTCCGCGCACTTGCTCGGGTGACATGTAGGAGGGAGTGCCGCTGATGATTCCCACGATTGAAGTCGAATCCGAAGCTTCGCCGAAGGAATCTGCGGATGCGTTCGCTGCAACCCCTTTGGGAACGAGTTTTGCGAGGCCGAAATCGAGAACTTTTACTTGTCCACGCTTCGTGACAAAAACATTCGCCGGTTTGACGTCGCGATGGATTATGCCTTCGGCGTGCGCGGCATCCAGAGCGTCGGCTATCTGGATACCGAGTTTCAGGATTTCTTCGAGAGGAAGCGCTTTCCCATGAATGTGACTGCGCAGCGTTTCGCCGTCAAGAAACTCCATGGCGATGAATGCTCGGCCATCCTGTTCGCCGATGTCATAGATCGTGCAAATGCCCGGATGGTTTAGAGCGGATGCGGCGCGCGCCTCGCGTCGAAATCGCTCGAGCGCCTGCGGCTTCTGCGCCAGTTCTTCGGGGAGGAATTTCAGGGCTACCGCGCGGTCGAGCCGGCTATCCTGCGCCTTGTATACGACGCCCATCCCACCGGCTCCGAGTTGCTCCACGATTCGATAGTGCGAAATGGTCTGGCCAATCATTGGCAGGCAGAGTTCCGGGTGAGTCGCAGTTCAGGCTACAGCGTTGGATCGTCGGGACCGGCTTCGGTGAAGGGTTTTCGTCTTTCAGCCCTTGGCGGTTTAGGCGATCCAATCAGGCTCAAGACCTTCGAGCCTTCACCAAAGCTGTTCGCATCCGCGAGAGGTTCTGGCTCAAGCGTAATCGTCTTGTTGCAAGATGTACAGACGAGCGCTGCATAAGCCTGACCATTGGTCTGCCTGAACATGTTGCAGCGCATGACCCGCCCGCAACATACAGGAACCCACATCGTGGAAGCTTCGTCCGCAGCCATGAGTCTCCTCGCCGGATGCGAATTCCGCAGGATTATACACTGGAATCTGCTCGCTAAGATTCACGCAGGTCCATGGCGGCCCTGCGCGAGTGCTGACGCTGAAGGATTCGAATTCTTCTGTCGGATTGCTCTCCCGCGATCGCTATTTGTCCCAGCCGGACCTCATGCCGTAGGGCATGGGCCATGAGAGTCCTTCGATCACACGGATCTTGCCATCTTCGATCTTGAATAGCTGAGGCTCGACGAAGGTGATGGGTCGGAGAAACTCCGCGGGAACCTTGACGTCACCCACTCCCGGCACGGAAATCGATTTCACGTTCCCTTCGTTATCGAGAAACGCGAGATCCAAGACGAGGCCTTGGTCCACGTCCACGACCAACGGGCGGCGGTCGCCAACTTTGGAAAGGGCGCTGAAAAATCCGCGGTTTATTTCCTGCGCGCAGCTTCCGCTGAAAACGCGAAAGGCAGGCTGCGCCGGATCCACAACCGGCCCATCGGAATTGTTCGTGGCGGCGAATCCGTTTTCCCTGCGGATGCAGCCATCGGCAAACGGCGCGGACGAACCTTTGTCTTGCGCAAAGGCCTCGAAATATCGATCCGTGATCGCAAGCAATTGCTCCCGTGTAGCGCGCCCGTCGGCCTGCACCGGCTCGAGCAAAGTTGAATCCGGCGACACGAAGCCCGCGGGACTCAGTTCGTCGATCATTCTCGGCGTCATGATGCCCGCGGTGTTCAAGCCGAGGCCGCCTTTTGGCCTCAACTGCTGCCGGGCCAAAATCATTTCGACTTCGGCGATCCGGCGGTCCTTTACTTTCAGCCTCAGCGCCACCGTTCCCAGCAGAGTCTTGAATTCGTTGATGTCGCCGTAGTATCCGACCTCACCCGTAGCCGGATTAGCGAGGTAAATGCGGTATGTGCCGCGTCCCGTGAAAGTTTTCCAGATGCCTTCGCCGGGCTTTACCGACTCGCCGTTTTCGGTGTACTTCACATCCGGTGCGAAGGGGGCGTTGCAAGTGCAGTGGGAGACCAAGGCGTCGAAATACTTGTCGACAAACCCGTTCAAGCAGGCGCGGTCGCACGGAGTCGAACTGGCTGGCTTCACGGGAGCGGGCAAATACACCAGCGACTTGCCGTCGTCGGGCCGAGCAAAGCTGGATGATGCTACGCCGCAAACCCCGAAGCACAAAGCGCCAAGCAGCGCAAGATTCGCAAGAGTTTTGGACATGATGGTCTCCGGGCCTATCTGCCGAAAGCCGGCTGGGCGTTGAATGGCACTTCGTACATGGTCATTTCTATGAGTCGAATGCTTCCGTTTTCGATTCGATAGGCCTCGTTCGATTGATTGGTACGAGGGGTCATGAAATACGGAGGAACTTTCCAGACACGCCCATCCGTGAGATGCACTTCTGTGACGGTCCCGTCGAAGTCCAGATATGCCGAGGCCAAGACCGATCCGCGCTCGGTATCGACCACGAGAAATCGCCGGCCGCGGCATCCGGTAGTGAAACCGAGAAACCCGAGCTCGTATTGAGCCTTGCAACCGAGCATGGTGAAATCGCTGATATCCTCGTCCGAATGGCCGTAATTCTGCGGCCTGGGCTGATTCGTGGTGGGGACGGCGTCTTCGATGCGGCTGCAATCGGATGTGAAGGGGTAGATGCCTCTGCCATCGTTCTTCTGCAGCGCTTCGTAGTACATGAAGGCGGTTGCTTCGAGAGCTTCGCGCGATTGGCGTCGCTCAGGCGGAATCGTGGTGAGCCAACCCGGATTGGGCTTGCCCATCTTTTCGTAGAGCGCGGCGCCGCGCGGGTCGTGCGCGACGAACTGTTCTGCCTCGGTAATGAGACGATTTTGGACTTTGAGCCTCAAAATCAGGATCGCCGCTACGTCGTTTTCGTAGATTACGCCGATAATCCCGACGTCACCGCGTTCCGGGTCGGCGAAATAATGCCGGTACGTGCCAAGAGCAGTGGCCGTTGTCCACAGCGCAGTCCCTATTTTGAGGGGCACGTTGTCCTGCGCGAACTTCACGGTGGGCGAGAGCGGAGCGCGCGATGGATCGTGCGCCACCATCGCGTTCAGATATTTATCCACCATTCCTTCGAGGCAGGCCCGGTCACAGGCGGTGCTGTCGGCGACACTCGGCTGCGCTGCCAGCGATGGAACGGAAGCCGCCATCATGAAAAGAATTGCGAAAAGCCGAAGACAAAAGATCCTTCTCAATCTCATGATTCCCTCTCTAGGTAGACTCTGTGCGGGACGGCATGCGACGAAGACGCCGAGCCAGCGGTAAGAATCCCCCTGTGATTCTTGCAGCCCAATGGAGACGCAGATTACAGAATGTTGAATGCAGAAGCAACGGATGATGCGACGGGGGGTCATGTTCGGACGCCACGGTCGCGAGCCTTGAGCTTCTGGCCGTGACAAGCAAAGGCCCCCTGCGAGCAAGAGCGCACTAGCAACGCGCAGTTGGCTTGTCCCGCATCCCTGCGGGGAGCTAAAATGAATGGTTGGGAAGCGGTCCCCGGCCGCTACGGTGGTTTGTTCCTACCGATCAGTCACCGCTTTCTGGTTGTGGCTCCGCCCCATGCTGGTGCGCGGAGATGCAGGAGGTTCCCTCCGGAACCGAAACTAAAACGCCGTGCGAACAGACCCTAACACTACTTCTGGGGGTTTTACCGGGACGAACGAGCGCCGTGCGCATGCTCGCTGCCGGCCGCAACCCTTTGCCTACGTCAAGGTGGGTGAACATAACGGTGGCATTGTCATGGATGCGAGCGAGACTGGATTGCAGATCGCGGCAGCCAACAGCCTCGCCCCCGAAAACATCGTTCGCTTATCCCTACAACTCGATCCTTCCGCGGAACCCGTCGAGGCAGAAGCGAGGGTTGTCTGGCTCTCGGAGTCGAAGAAAACCGGCGGCTTTGAGTTTGTATCGCTTACAGCCGAAGCTCGAGACCAAATCCGCAAGTGGCTTAGCGCGGATATTGCCAGAGCCGAATCTTCTGGGCCCAAAAGCGTGCCTACTCCGGTGAGAGACCAGGGGACGACGGGAATCAGAGCTGAGGCCAGAACAAATGGCGCGAACTCCGACGTTCGAAAGTCCGAGGTTTCAAATCCTCCTCCCAGAGGGTTGGAAAGGATGTTTCCACCTGAAGGTGAGGCAACTTCCCCAGGTCCTTTTCATGAAGCCGAGGCCCATAATGGAGGGCCCTTTGGCGAACAGGTTCCGGCTGCCGCCCGCGTGCGCGACCCTGCGCCTTCCAGGAGGAATCCGATCAGTGATCGTCAGCATGACCGGAGTCCGTTTCCCGAGCGCGAGCCGTCACGACCTCCTCTGAGTGAAGTACGCTTCCCGGCCCGGGCGATTTTTTCGGATTCGCCGTTTCAGGCGCCCCCTGCGCCGCAGCGATGGTCGAACGCACGCATGGGCTTACTGACTGGTTTCGTGATGGTGATCTGTTTCGCTGTGGGGATGATTTCCGGAAGGGTCTGGATGGGGAGGTGGCCTCAAGGATGGAATTTGCCGGGGTTGGAAGAGCTAATTGGACGTGCTTCGGCGCCAGCACCATCGCCGCCCACCGCAACTGCCCGAACGAATCCAACAGCAAATCCTTCCACGAATCCAGACGCCACTTCAGACGCAAATGGAAACGCGGCCGCCGCGCAATCCCCCAGCAATCCTGCAGCTACCGCCCCAGCGGCTCCTGAAAGCTCAGACGCAAGCTCAAACCCTGCGGCAGCTCCAGTTCCCAATCCCAAAAGAGACGCCACCGCTGCGAGGACGGAGTCCCCGAAGCCGGAATCCCCGAGGCCGGAATCTTCGCCGCTTGAATCCGCCGGGTCTATTCTTGTTACCGCTCCGGCCGCGGGGAGCGCCCCGACGCGCATATCTCTGCCGCAAGAGCCTCTGACTGCTTCCGCATCCGTGGCAATCGGCATCCGGCGGTCTGCTCTGCTGCAGCCAGAGTCTGGCCCGGTATCGATGCATCGCCCCGAGCGTCTCGAATTCGGCAAGATCATTGCGCCGGTGCCGGGTGCTCTTCGTCCCAACATCCCGCAATGGGGCGACCCAATAGTCGTCTTGCGAGTCACAGTCGGCGAGCAGGGGGAAGTCAAGAGCCTGGTGCCGATACGGGGGCGTGACGATCTAATTCCCACTGCGGAAAGGCTGGTTCGTGAGTGGCAGCAGTTCCCATCGCGTCTGGGCGGTCAGCCCATCGAATCTACGGAAGAAGTAATCCTGACCTTTCGAACCGGACCTTGAAAGAGCCGCGGACACGATTTCGCCGCGCATCGCTCCGCGCGTTGTGAACTTCACGGATAATTCGCGGGGCCTACCTGCGCTGCACACGCGCTCCCAAGCGGATCAGTCCATACACCAAGACACAAACAACGAAATCGACAACGACTCCGCCATCAATCTCAAATCCCTGATGACGTAATGACGCAGGCAGGTATGGCACCAGCGAGAAGTAATAAATGGCGTTGCCAAGGAGGACCGCAATCAGGTATTCAAGCCATCTGCGGGGTGTGGCTCCAAGAAATTGGCGCGCCATTTATCAGTCGCCTATCAATCGCTTCGGACAGCCGGCCTTGAGAATCTCTCACGCCCGCGCCCAGCTTTAAGCCAGCCGATCAGACGAAATCCCAATATAGTGCGGCGGGTGTCGCATGTAAACCGCCGCCATCAACTTTGCCTAGGTCTTTTTGAGTCTGTACGGTTGCCTTCACGTCTGCGACTATGCACAATGGCCGCGAGTTCATTCGGCCACCTTGAACCGGATAGTAATCACGATCAGAAGAAGTTGCGAAGCTGCTTAGTGCACCGGCAGTGCGAACGAGGTGAACCGTTGCGAATGGCTAAAACTTTCATCATGAGCGGGGCTCTGTTGGTGAGTCTTTCGTTGGTGGTTGGCGTGATTTCTGCGCGCGCGCGAAAACAAGGCTCGACGGGAGAAGGCGGCGAAACGCTATACCGCGAGCACTGCGCGAGTTGCCACGACGCAGGAATATCGCGCGCCCCGAGTCGCGCGGCGTTGGGGCAAATATCTCGCCAAGGCATTCGCTTGGCGCTCACAAGTGGAAGCATGGCGCCACAGGGTGCGAGCTTATCTCCCGCGCAGATCGATGCTTTGAGCCGTTTTCTTTCGAATCTAGATTCATCAGCCGGAATCCTATCGGGGACTGGGGCATGCTCTTCTGGCGGCGCGCGATTTGCGCCGAAGCCCGGCGGGCCTGAATGGGACGGGTGGGGCGTTGATGCAGAGCAGCATCGGTTCCAGACCGGAGCCATGGCGCAACTGTCCGCCGCAGATGTTCCGAAGCTGAAGCTGAAATGGGCGTTCGGCTTTGCGTATGCGACGCAGGCTTATGCCCAGCCGGCCGTCATAGGTGGGCGCATCTTCGTGGGGAGTGCCGGGCCCAGAGTTTATTCGCTTAGTGCCGGAAGCGGCTGTACCTATTGGGCCAGTGAGACGGATGGGCCGGTTCGGACGGCGATCAGCGTGGGTGCCAGGGGGACTCGCTGGTCCGCTTATTTTGGGGACCAGCACGGCAATGTCTACGCACTGGATGCGGAGACAGGCAAACGGCTATGGAAAGTTCGAGTGGACCAGCACCCGTCCGCGCAGATCACAGGCGCGCCTACGCTTTTGGGAGGCAGACTTTACGTGGCGGTATCTTCATTGGAGGAAGTGGCGGGAGCGGATCCAAAAGATGAATGCTGCAAATTCCGGGGCAGCGTTTCCGCGCTGGATGCCCCAACCGGCAAGGTGATTTGGAAAAGCTACACGATAGCGGAAGAGCCTAAGCAGGTCCGCAAGAATTCGCAGGGTGTGCAACTTTGGGGACCATCCGGCGCAGGCATCTGGTCTTCTCCAGTCGTCGACGTCAAAAGCCACATGGTCTATGTGACCACAGGCGACAATTACTCTGATCCGCCCACGGACACTTCTGATGCGTTCATGGCCTTCAACATGGATACGGGGCAAGTGGCCTGGGCAAGCCAGATGCATCGGGGCGATGCGTATAACGTCAATTGTGACCTTCCCGCCGCGAAGCAGGTAAATTGTCCGGCGGCCAAAGGACCAGACTTCGACTTCGGATCGCCGCCGGTTCTAGTGGAGCTTTCGAATGGCCGGCGCGCACTGGTGGCCGGCGCGAAATCGGGCGTCGTTTACGCAGTTGACCCGGACCACCAGGGCAAGCTTCTTTGGCAAAGGCGCGTGGGCCACGGCGGAACGCTGGGCGGCGTGCAGTGGGGAGCCGCAACAGACGCGAAGAACGTTTACGTGGCTTTGTCGGACGTGCAAAGACGCGCTGCGCCGCCCGGATCGCCGGACGGGAGGGATTCGGTTTTTGGTGTTCCTTATGAACTGGATCCAAACACAGGTGGCGGCTTGTTTGCCCTTAGCCTCGATACGGGAGAGGTTGTCTGGCACACTCCTCATCCCGGTTGTCACAAACCTGGGTGTAGTCCCGCGCAGTCGGCGGCGGTAACGGCGATTCCCGGCGTGATTTTTTCGGGTGGCGTTGACGGTCACTTGCGAGCCTACTCCGCCACAGACGGCAAGATTATCTGGGATATGGATACCGAGCGCGAGTATCAAACGGTAAACGGGGTTGAGGCTCACGGGGGATCGCTCGACGGTCCCGGCGCGGTGATCGTGGCTGGGATTGTGTACGTAAATTCCGGATATTTCTTTCAAGGAAGCACTGCCGGCAACGTGTTGCTGGCCTTTTCCGTGGATGGCAAGTAGACGGGATTCGTTGAGTAGTCCCCTCATCCTCTCGTGTGATCATGCAATGACCGTAACGCTTGCCAGTCCGGTGAAATACTTGCGGGGAGTTGGTCCTCAGCGCGCTGCAGTTCTTGAGGAACGCGGCGTCGCTACAGTCGCCGACTTGCTGAGCTATCTGCCTTTTCGCTACGAGGATCGCATACATTTCACGCCGATTGCGGAAATTGTGCCGGGGCAGGTTCATACGGTGCTTGCGGAGGTTGCTAGTGGCAACACAGTTCGATTCGTGCGAGGCCGCGCCCCAGTGTTTCACGTGACAGCGAAGGACGCCTCCGGCAGGTTGCACGCCCGTTTTTTTCATGGCACATATCTGCAGCAGCGATTGAAAGAGGGACAGCGGCTGGTGTTCCACGGAAAGGCCGATTTAGACCCCTACCGTCCTGGGCGAATCGAGATGGTGAATCCGCAGATCGAGCTCATCGGAAGCGATCAGGGCGCTGCGGATTCCACCGAGGTGGGCCGCATTGTGCCCATCTACGAAGCAATTGGAGGGATCAGTTCACGTATGTTGCGGCGGATCATTTACGAACTTCTGCTGAATTTCGAAGGCCAACTTCCCGATCCGCTGCCAGAAAACCTGCGGGAACGGCACCGTTTCCCGACGCGCCACGAGGCTGTGATGTACGCGCATTTTCCACCGAAGAACGAAAATCTCGAGCTACTGAATAGCTTCCGCAGCCCCGCTCAGATGCGACTGATTTTCGAGGAATTCTTCTATTACCAACTTGCCTTGGCGCTGCGCCGCCAGAAGGAACATCGCCAGCGCGGAATTGTGATGCGCGTCCGCGAAGCGAAAATACGCGAGGCGCTTAAACGAATCCTTCCCTTTAAGCCGACCGCCGCCCAGAAGCGTGTGCTCGGCGAAATCGCCGCTGATCTGGAGCGTGAATATCCCATGCACCGTCTGCTGGAGGGCGATGTGGGGAGCGGCAAGACAATCGTGGCATTCGAGGTGGCCACGATCGTAATTGAGAACGGCTGCCAGGCGACGCTGATGGCGCCCACTGAAATTCTTGCGGCGCAGCACTTTCTGTCGGCGCGACGTATCCTGGAGCCCGCCGGATACGGCGTCGATCTGATCGTGAGCGGACAGAAGCGCCCGGAGCGCGAGGGCGTGCTGGCCCGCGTCGAGAGCGGTGAAACGAAGTTGCTGGTCGGCACGCATGCGCTGATCGAAGACCCGGTAAAATTCCACCGGCTGGGATTGGTGATCGTGGACGAACAGCACCGTTTCGGGGTATTGCAACGGAAGCGACTGATCGAGAAGGGCGCCGCGCCGCACGTCCTGGTGATGACTGCAACTCCCATCCCGCGCAGCCTCGCGCTAACCCTCTACGGCGATCTTGATCTTTCTGTGATCGACGAAATGCCGCCGGGGCGAACGCCCATCGATACCCGGTGGGCGTCTGAAGCCCAATTGCCGGGAGTTTGGGAATTTCTGCGGCGGCAAATTGGACGGGGGCGGCAGGCGTTCGTACTTTATCCTGTGATCGAAGAATCGAAGCAGGAGCTGAAGGCGGCCACGGCCGAGTACGAGCGTCTGGGGAAAATTGAGTTTCCGAACATGCGCATAGGCTTGTTGCACGGGCGGATGAAAAACGACGAAAAAGATGCAGTGATGGAGCAATTCCGCCGTCGCGAGATGGATATTCTGGTGGCCACCACGGTGATTGAAGTTGGCGTGGATGTACCCAATGCGACCGTGATGGTCATCGAGCACGCGGACCGCTTCGGTCTCGCGCAGCTTCACCAACTTCGCGGGCGCATCGGACGGGGCTCGGAAAAGTCGCACTGCATTCTGGTCGCTCCCAAGACGATCGCCGGAGATGCGCGCGAGCGCATCGAGACGATGGTCGCCACGTCAAACGGCTTCGAAATCGCCGAACGCGACCTCAAGCAGCGCGGCCCCGGTGAATTCTTTGGCACTCGCCAGCACGGCGATGCTGCTTTTTCATTTGCCCAGCCTTTACGGGACCATGAATTGCTGGAGCTGGCCCATCGCGAGGCGTTCGCTCTGGCCGAAAATCCAGATCAGGCCGCGAAGGTGGTCGGCAGACTGGAATCAATCAGCCAGTCTTGGCAGAAGCGATACCA
>DATDMO010000012.1:0-2912 GCA_036518755.1 Candidatus Acidiferrales bacterium
GCTAAAAGAAGGAAAGTTCGTCGCGGGTTTCAAGCACAAGGAAAAGATGGCGTATTTCCTCGAGCAGGTTCCCATCCACGTGATCCTGGACGAAGAATGCCCGCTAAAGGGCGCAGCGTACGCGGCGTGGAAGAATCTGTAAAACGATCTTCACACGTCGCGCAATGAATGGTCACTCGCCCTTAGGTCCATTTGTCGATTGAGACGCTGGTGACGTGGCTGAAATCCCCGCCAGCCCAGTAGGTGTTGGTCTCGCCTCCGAGCACGATGATCTCAATCGAAGATTTGGGGTTGGGAATGGGCGGAGCTCCCGGACGGCCGCGGCGGTAGAAGCGTTGGAATGGAATCTCGCCATCGCCCATCTTCAGATACGAGGCGTAGGGCTCGACGCCCGCCTTCGCCTGCTCCAGCTCCTTGCGGTGCGTATCCCAATAGAGCCACGCCGGCGTCTTCGAGTTCTTCGTCCAGTAGTCGCTTAGCTCTTCCTTCGAGTTGAATCCCTTTTCCTTCGCCTCGCGGGCGACGGTCGGATCGAGCAACAGCGTGGCGGCGCTGGTGCCGAACGAGAAGAAATGCGTCAGCCAGTTCTTGATCAGTTCGTGGTAGGGCATGGCGGGGAACCAGGCGACGTTGTTCAGGCTCCAGCCGCTGAAGATGCTGACCACGCTGTCGTCCGGCTTGAAGCCTTTCTGCACGTGGAACGGCTTCCAGCCGTCGGGAAGCTTGTTCTCCGTTTCCGCGATGCAGATGTTGTTGTAGTTGAGGTTGGATCCAAGGGTGCCCATGTAGCTGAGTCCGGGCATGCCGCAGCCGCCGAGGTTTTTCGAAAGGATCGTCCATGCGCGGCCAATCACAGCATTGGGCTCGGCGAACGGACCCATCGCGCCGATGCCGTAGTTCATCTTGATCTTGTCGGAGATGGGGCCATTCAGCAGCAGCATGCGGGAGAACGAGGACGTGGAACTGAATAGCGCAGGCTGGCTGGTTGAGGCGATGGCCAATATGGTGGGCAGGTACTCCGGTTGCGCGCCGGCCATGACGGCATTGATGGCCACATGCCTGACCGTGAAGGACCACGACGGTTGAGCTCCGCGGGCGGCGCTCAAGGTGCCGATAACCTCGTCAGGCTTGTGGCTCGTGCCCTTGAGCATCGCTTGCACCTTTTCTTCGGTGGGAAGGATGATGGGCATGAAGTCGGTCATGTTGTTATCGAGGTAAATTCGCTGGAGATTTTCCGCTGTATCGACGTAAGTAGCGGGGCCGATGTCCGGGGTTACTTTGCCGCTCTTTTGCTCTTCGGCCGTGAGCGGCTTGGTGAGGGCGTCTATGATTTCCGGCATCAGAGGCTTGTTGGTGACGGGATCGTTGCCTTCGAGAACTTTGTACATTTCCGCATCGGTTTTGTTGGTCATCGGATGAGGGAGGAAGCAGATGCGTTCGCCGGGCATGCCGCGGTTCGCGGCGTTGGTCTTGGCGAGATCCTTGAAGGCGATCGTAACCAGGGGGGCGGTCGGGAGCCCCATTTTCTCAACTTGTGCGCAGTGACCGACGGTCGCTGGTGTGCAGGTGCTTCAATGCCCATACGCCATGATCATGGCGTTGCCGCTGGCTTTCATTTCCGCCGTTAGCTTGGGGTCATCATCGAAATACGACCCAGCTTTCAGCCGGTACACCGTCTTCACGCTGGGCATGTTCTTCTGGAACCAGATGGCGATCTGGTTCAGGAAGCGATCGGCGCCGGCGAAGCCATCAGACACCAGGAAAATCGTCTTACCATCAAGGCTCGAAAGGCGGGGCGCCATGGGAATGAGCTGAATCGGCGGCGGCATACCCTTGGGATTTACGACTTCCAATTTCGCTTCCTTGATGACGGGATTTTTGGGCGAACGCTTTGGTTCGCCGACGGCGGGGCTTGATGCTGCCAAAACGGCGGGAGAAATTCCGAGCAAACCCAGGATTTTGCGCCTATTGATCTTCACGGTTTATCCTCGCTTCCGAGCCTACGGTTAATAGACCGCTCGTTCGTCATAAAGGTTACATATTACAACTATTTGCTCCTGCCGAGAGCATCAGGGCAGCGCAAACGCGTAGATTGCGTTACCGTACGTCGGAGTGCGCATGTTCGGTACTTCCTTGCTCAGCTCCGGCACTTTCAGATTGAACCCTGTCATCACGCAAATGTACTGCTTGCCGTTCACTGCGTAAGTGATCGTGCTGACGGAGATGTTGCCTCCAAGAATTGCTTCCCAGAGTTGTTTTCCCGTATCCACATCGAACGCCTTGAAGCGGCGCGACATGTCGCCGTGAAAAACCAGGCCGCCGGCAGTCGTCAGCATGGCGCCGTTACTGGGCGCGCGGCCTACATCGAAGCGCAGCTGTTCGCCCGTGGACAGATTGATTTTGGCCAGCCCGGTGAGCGCGTTGGGATCGCTACCCGGACGCGGAATCACCGACCAGCTGCCGCGAATGCCCGGGCCCGGCGTTTGGAGATCGCGGCAATTATCGATGTAAGGCACGTAGAGCGAATTGTTTTCCTGGTGATAAGCCGTGGGCCAGTAGCTCCGCGTGTTCCAGTAGCAAAGGATCTTATGATCGCCGGGTTTTTTGATCACCTGATCCCAATTCAGGGTGGTTTGTCCCGTGTGAACGTTGATATCGGCGAGCAAGGTGCGTGGATCGTCATATGGAAAAGGCGTGGCCCACAAAAATTTCCCGTCGTTGCGATCGAGGACGAAAAGGTCTCCGCCCTCCGAAACCATCGCGGCAATATCATGCATCGAGCCCCGCGGAACGTCCGGATTGATCCACTTCACAAATTTCGGATTCGGGTTGAACGCCACGCGCGCAAGCGTGCGCTCATGCGTGTGATCGGTGTCCCAATCGTCGCCGGGCAAATGCTGGTAATACCAGAT
>DATDMO010000013.1:0-6053 GCA_036518755.1 Candidatus Acidiferrales bacterium
GTGATGGTGACGAAGCGGTTAGACGGTATTTCGCCACTGACGATATGCCGTCTCCAAAACCGTCCAGAACAAGCCCTAACCACGAAGTTCTTCATACCGTAACAAACTGTACACAAACAACTTAAGTTTAGATTGTCTTAGACGCAGCCACTGGTGAAGTTCGTGCATTTGTGATCTGCGAACGAGGAACCTGTGCTGAGAATCACAACCAACCTCAATCAAGACTCATTGGCGCTAAGGCTTGAGGGTCAGATTGAGGGGCCGTGGGTCGAGGTTCTCAGAAACACTTGGGCCGAGGCAATAGGGCGCGACGGGCAGGGCGAAATTGTCGTGGATTTAGGGGGAGTGAGGTTTGCCAATACTGAAGGCCGAAACCTGTTGCTGGCGATGCGAAAACGGGGCGCAAAGCTGGTGAAGCCTTCTGGGTTCATGAGTGCGGTCCTAAACACGGCGGATCCAGGCTCAACCAGAACCGCCGCTCATACGAAGTGAGGAGGGTGACATGCACGCACCATACGGTATGGAGCTTACGGAAGACTGCAAAACGTGTCCGATGCGGAAAGATGGCTTCTTTTGCCAACTGCCATCGCCCGCGCTCCAGGCGTTCAGCAGCGTGAAGTTCTCGACTACGTACCCGGCGGACGCGGTGCTATTCGTCGAGGGACAAGCGCCACGCGGCGTGTACGTGCTGTGCAAAGGGCGGGTGAAACTGACCATGAATTCCGCCGACGGCAAAACTTTGATTGCACGGATTTGCGAGCCGGGAGAAGTGCTGGGCTTGCAATCAGCGGTGTCGGGTCAGCCGTATGAACTAACGGCCGAGGCGCTGCAGCCGTGCCAGGTGAACTTCGTGCACCGGGAAGATTTTCTCCGGCTGATTCGGGAGCACGCGGAAGTTTCAGCGGCCGCGATGCAGCAGCTGAGCAAGGGTTATCGCCAGGCCTGCCAGGAAATTCGCTACCTGGGGCTGTCGAAGTCTGCCAGCGAAAAGGTCGCCCAATTTCTGCTCGAAACCTCCTCGAACGGTCAGCAAACCAACCAGGGCAAGCGTTTCAACCTGGGCCTGACTCACGAGGAAATATCGCAGGTCGTCGGAATTTCGCGTGAGACGGTTACTCGAACCATGACGGAGTTCAAAGACAAGATGTTGATTGCGACCAAGGGATCCACGGTTGTGATCCGGAATGAAACGGGCCTGAAGGCGCAGGCTGCGGTTGCGTGAGAAGCAGAGCGAGGAGTAATTCGCCTAGGAACCAGGGAGGAGAGGCATGGAAACGATTCACACGTACAGAGTGAGAGCGAGGTCCACCAGAGTTAGGTCGGGCGTGGTGGCTTTCGATCGGGTGCCGGAACCAATTCGATTCAGCGCGCCGCCGGAATTCCTTGGAGAGCCGCAGGTTTGGACACCCGAGCATTTCTTTGTGGCAGCACTGGTGAGCTGTTACGTGAGCACTTTTTCCGGAGTTGCGAGCGCTTCGAAATTTAATTTCATCTCTCTCGAAGTGAATGCGGAAGGGACCATAGAACTGGAGGCGGGCGGATGGCGATTCACGGGAGTCACGCTGCACCCGTCCCTGAAGATCGCACGCGAGCAGGATCGCGACCGAGCCAAGCTCCTATTGGAGAAAGCGGAGCGATCGTGCCTTATCGCGCGATCGATTTCCGCGAAAGTTACTCTCGTTCCCGTCGTGAAAGTGGCACCGGAACCAGCGCTGGCTGCGGAGACAAATGCGACAAGAGTAGCGGGCATTGCCCAGGAACCCGCAGACAATCCTGCCGGGCGTAGTAGCCACGTCTAAGCGCTCGAATTGGTGTGACGCACGTCACCCGGCAATGTGATGGCGGCCGCTACATTCAGGGCTGTCTAGGAGTTATACAAAACGTGCGTGAGTTGCGAGGTCCTCAGCCGCGCGGAGCGGAGGAGGGAGGATCCAGATGCTCAATTACGGGATCAACGTTTTCAAAGGGGCGGTTTGGGCAGGCCATCCGGCGTCGATAGCAGAATTGCATCCACCGACCACCGCGAGGGCGGAAGAGACGTTCCTGAAGGGGATGCTTGAGACGCCCTGGAGACAGGGCCACCGGAGTCCAGCCGAGTGGGCACTATCGATTCTTCTGCACGTTGCGATCGTAAGCGCCGTGTTACTGACACCTCTCTTTTACACGCAAGTGATCGACCTGCGCGCTTTTCAGACAATGCTTTTGGTGGCGCCAAAGCCGCCGGCCGCAGCACCGCCGCCGGCGACGGTTGCGCAGAGAGCGATGAAGCCAGCGGTCCACGTGCTCGAACCAAAGGCGCTGACCGCCCCCGCGATGATTCCAGCGAAGATTCGGATCGTGCGGGACGAGGCGGCGCCGCCCGATCCTGGAGTTGACGGAGTGATCGGCGGCGTGCCCGGTGGAGCGTCAGGCGGCGTGTTGGGCGGAATCATCGGCGGAACAGCGGGAGCGAAGTTGGCGCCGCCTCCGCCTGCCGTCAAGCCGGGAACGATCTTGCGCGTCGGTGGAGATATCAAGGCTCCGCGGGAGCTTTACAAGCCCGCTCCGGTTTACCCGACGATTGCCCAGATCGCGCACACCCAAGGGGTGGTCACCATCGACGCGCTCATTAATGAACGCGGCGACGTCGTGCACGCGCAAGCCATTGACGGCCCTAGTCTGCTGATTCCGGCAGCGCTCGAAGCCGTGATGAAATGGAAGTACGAGCCGACTTATCTGGATGGAGTGCCAGTTTCGATCAAGATGCACGTGGTGGTGAAGTTTACGCTGCGGTGATTGCTACCGGCCCAGAGCTGCGCGGATGCGCGCCAGATGGTGCCAGCTATGCCGCACTGCATGATCCTCGATGACGAATTGGGCCGTCACCGGCGCGCCGAAGCTCAGCGAAAAAGGCGCCGCCCGGTCCAAGCCGTCGTCTGTGAACGTACGCACCGCGGCGGCCGCCTCGCGGCTGTTCTTACGCAAGAGTTCGAGCGTAGCGGCCTTGGTTGTTTCCGCCTGATCACGGGCATGCTTGGCATTCAAATCGGCAACAACCGTCCATGTGACATCTGTAACGGCCTTGCCTCCGGCAATTGTCCGCGCGAGTTCAATCTCAATCGGATAAACGCTGGCTACGTGGTGCACGACGACGCCGATCGGGCGCCGATCGGTCCCATTGCTCGACAGTGGGGTGCGCCATTCCGCGTCCGACAATTTCTCTACAAAGGCAGCCAAGTTGGCCGCGCCCTCCTCGATGCGATCCGCCAGTAATTCAGCACGACGACCCATGGAGCCTCCAATTTAGTGTGTGGCAATCATTCAATCACTTCCCAACCTGAATCATATGATACAGAGTTTGCCGTTGGGCGGCGGATGCCGCTTGATCCGTTACGCGCGATCCGCCGCTACACAGCAGAAGCATCAGATGAGGACCCAGGAACGCACGCTCCTGAGCACTCAGTTGAAGTTGGCGATTCCCGTTCCGCAGCCCACGCCTTGGATCCAAACGGTCTGAATGCCCGGAATCTCTGGCGCGAGGTCGGTTTCCGAGACAATCATTTTCGCGGTGAACGACTCGTCATCGCCGTCACCCTGCCGATAGAAATCCGCAGCCAGCACAACTCTGTTGTTGCCGGTTGTTGCGGTCTTCAAGGCCTCGGACGCCGCCCCCGTGCACTTGAACGTGGTCGAGGGAAGCAGCCCCGCCGTATCCCAGCGTATGCCCTGACCCGCAAGACATCCATTAAGCTGAAGCTGCAGGACAGACTGGGTGCATTGGAAATGACCGCCGGATTGGGCGAAATCTGTGCCTGGAACGTACGCGCCGCCTCCGGTGAGGGTGACTTTGCCAGTCGGAAACCCGGCAATGTCCGTGGTGTTAAAGCCGAAAGAGTTTCTGGCTTGCGAAAAATCCGCCGAGACTCTGGATCCTCCCGCTAGACATACGACCAGTCCAGCAAGAACCACCAGGACGGCCGCATATTTCTTCACTGCGTTCTTTCCCTGCGACTTGCATTCTTTCCCCTTCATGTTCTTACGATCCTCTCTAAATTGGAATCTTGTCCAGATAAAACTGGCCCCATCCCCCAAAAACTTGCGGAGAAATCCTTGAGAATGCAACTAGTGCTAAACTACATGCTATTGCGCGTTGCAAACGCCCAAGTTCTTTACGACTTTGCTCACTTCAAAGGTTTGGGCTCCGTGCCCGTCCTTCGACCTCTTACCCTTCAGTTGAACCCGCTCTCCGGATTTCAGACCTCCGCCGCCGTTCAAAAGAGAATAGGTCTGGTGATTCTTCTCGTCGACCACGCTCAAGGCGTCATCGCCGCCTTGGACGCAACCGGTCATCGAACCACGATGGCGCAATGCCAAGTAAAGGACGCCTGCTCCAGCTGCGGCACCAACGCCAATCCCGATGGCTTTTCCAGAGCCATAGTTATAGCCCGGCGCTGTTGAGCCGGTTCCCATGCCGCCAGTTCCCGTGCCGCCTCCGTATTGCGCGAAGGCTGGCGCGGATAGGAGCAGGGTCAACAAAATGGCCTTTGTTAGTTGAACTGCTGTGAATGACTTCAACTTTGTCTCCTTTTTCTTCATTGTTAGATTTAAATTCGAACCGCCAAAACTTCCCAGGGATCTACAACAATCGAATCCGGCGTCTGAGTCCGTCTAGGCCGCAACTTACATTCGCCGGCTAAACGTGTGCGAGATGGAGCTCCTTCCGGCCTTCGCGGCCTGTCTCGCCGAGCAGTGTACGCAGCTTGATGCGTGCCTTGTGCAATTGCGACTTCGAATTGCCGACCGAGACGCCCAGTAGCGCGGCAATTTCGTGGTGCTTGTACCCTTGGACGTCGTGGAGGACGAAAATCTGCCTGTAGCCGCGTGCCAGTCGAGCAACCGCGCGTTCGATACGCACTCGATCGATGGAGCCCATCAACGCTAGATCGGGCGCGGCGATTTCCCTTTGCGGCTGGTCGAGTTCTTCTTTTCCACCGCTGCCTTCCAAGGGCGTCTCACTTACTCTCTTCTTGCGCAAACGCATCAGGACGATGTTCACCGTCAGCCGATGCAGCCAAGTCGAGAATGCTGATTCACCGCGGAAGGTCTGGATCTTGCGAAATGCCTGTAAAAACGCCTCTTGAGTCAGTTCCTCGGCGTCGGCCGCGTTTCGGCTGATGCGCAAGCATAGGGCATACACTCGCTGTTTGTGTTGGTGGAATAGAGTTTCGAATGCCTTCTCTTCCCCTCTTCGGGCGCCTGCGATCAGTTCGGCGGTCGATGACGCGGGCTGCGTTACTTGATTGTCTTGACGCAAAATCCTATCCTCCCCATCTGAGCTACGGTGTTGTTCGCCTTACCTGCTCAAAAATAAACGGCAGGGCGTCTCGAATTTCGACCCCGCGACCCGCTAGGTTCCGCAGCAGGTCAATCCCCTCACGATCCGCGAATGAAACGTTTTTCAGGTCCACTACGACTCGCGAACCGTTCTTTAGCCAGGCCTCACACGTTCCCAGCAGCAGCTTCGCCCATCGCCCGGTAATTTGACCGTCGAGGCGTAGCAGAATCGGTTGGCCTACTGCCTCGTCAGCTGAAATCCTGAGCATCATTCCCGACTCAGCGAATTGCACAAGGCGTGCCATTCACAAACCAAGCGATCGATTTCACAACCTCTTGAGCACAAGACAGTTGCGAGCGATGGCACTTCGGCCTTTAGAAGGGAGCCCACGAAATCCGGTGGGCTGCGCCGGGAGGTCTTGTGGGAACTACGATTCGCGGTAGGTACTGCGCTTGAGTCCTAACTTCTGTATTCGGTGACGAAGCGTGTTCGGATGTAATCCCAAGATTTTTGCCGCCCCGCGCGGCCCTTCGACAACCCCCCGGGTTTGACTGAGCACACTCATGATATGACCACGCTCGATCTCTTCCAGCGTGACAGGTGTGTATGGTCTTGAAGCCAGAGGCGTGGCCACACCGGAGGATCGATCACTGCTGCTAGAGGAGTCCGCGGGCGGCAGAGATGGAACGAGGTCGGGTTCGAGTTCGAGAACCGACCCTTGCGCGAGGATCACCGCCCG
>DATDMO010000014.1:0-32358 GCA_036518755.1 Candidatus Acidiferrales bacterium
AGAGCAAGGCGCCAGACGGAATGGATATCCAGCGCTACGCGAATTTCGATTGGCTCGATCCCAAGGATGCCCCCGATGACAAAACCATCTCCGCCTCCATTCGCCGATTGATCGACGAAACCGAAGCCCTCGACAAAGCCCCCCTCGTTGAGCCTTACGCCGGTCCCGCGCTGCTTACCGGCCGCGCTGCCGCCGTTTTCTTTCACGAAGTCTTCGGTCACCGTGCCGAAGGTTTCCGCCAAAAAGACATTACCGAGGGCCAGACCTTCACCAGCAAGATCGGCCAGCAAATTCTTCCTGATTTCATTTCCATCAAGGACGATCCCACCGAGGCCACTCTCAACGGCGAAATGTTGCTCGGGAATTATCCTTTTGATGACGAAGGCGTGCCTTCCCAGGACGTCTCGCTCGTCGATCACGGCGTGCTGAAGACTTTTCTGATGTCCCGTTCACCGCTGATGGGTATCCCGCACTCCAATGGGCATGGCCGTCGCCAGCTCGGCTATGTCCCCATAGCGCGCCAGGGAAACCTGATTGTCTCCAGCTCGAATGGCGTCCCCTTTGGCCAGCTTCGAGACAGGCTGATTGCTCTCGCGAAGCAGCAGAACTTGCCCTATGGCTTGTTAATCGACGATATCGCCGGCGGGTTCACATTCACCGGCCGCGGCCAGCCCCAGGCATTTCAGGTTACTCCGCTCATCGTGTACAAGGTTTTTGCGGATGGGCGCCCCGATCAACTCGTCCGTGGAGTCGATATCGTCGGAACCCCGCTCGTCTCCCTCACAAAAATCGTGGGCACCGAAGACAAACAGGAGATTTTCAACGGCTATTGCGGAGCCGAATCGGGTTCAGTGCCGGTTTCGGCCGTCGCACCCGGTATTTTGATTTCCGAAATGGAATTTGCGAAGAAAGAAACTTCAACCGATCGGCCGCCAATTCTGCCGCCGCCCGCGCACGACCCGGAAGCAAAGGGGCCTCAGCAGTGAGAAAACTCCTAGCCGTGCTCACCTTACTCTTCGCCGCTTCCATGCCCATGGCCTACGCCGCCGCTCAAGCGCCAATCCCGCCAGGCGAAAAAGACCTCACTCTTCGCGCCATGCACGACGAAATGGAACGCGCGCGCACGCGGCTGTCTCTACCCGGCGTTGATAAGCCCTTCTACATCGAATACCGCCTCCTCGATCTCGATGTTCGCAGCATAACTGCGTCTTTTGGCGCGCTTTTATCGAGCTCCACGTCTCGCAGCCGCTTCATGAGCGTCGATGTGCGCGTAGGGGACTACCACCTTGATAGTTCGAACTTCATGAGTGAGGACGGCTTTCAGGGATTCCTCGGATCAACAGGCCAAGTCGGCATCGACCGCGACTACAATTCGTTACGCCAAGATTTGTGGCTGGCCACAGACCAGGCCTATAAGGCCGCCGCCACGCAAATGTCGCTCAAGCAGGCCTTCCTTCGCAGCCTCACGAAACCGCCAGAGATCGACGACTTCTCGCAGGCCACACCGCTTGTAAAAATCGATCCGCGAATCGAACCGGATTGGACTTCCCGCAATTGGGAAAATGAAGCCCGCGCAGCCTCTTCCGCGCTAAAGGATTTTCCTCAGCTCTACGGCACGCGCGTGAATTATTCCCTGATTTACGTTACGTCATATCTGATGACCAGCGAAGGCACCATCATCCGCGAGTCCCGGCATCTGGCGGCCATTGAAGCTGCTCTCGATACGGAAGCTGATGACGGTATGCCCTTGAACGACTTCTATGCCGTTTATTCCAACGAGCCTTCCGGCCTGCCCGATCCCGCGGCCGTTTCGAAAAGCCTCGGTCAGACTGCGGTCGAGCTTCTCACCCTTCGGGCGAGTCCCCTCGTACCGGACTACACTGGCCCGGTTCTTTTCGACCCATCTGCGGCGGGTTCGGCGTTGGCCCAGGTTCTTGAGCCTTCGCTTTCGGGTGCGCGTGCGCCGCTTTCCATGACCCAGGATCTCGATGCGTTCATCGAACGCTTTGGAGGTCGCAGCGAATGGACGGGCCGCGTCGGAACCCGCGTACTGCCCGCTGGCGTCACGCTGGTGGATGATCCCACGGCAACAGACTTTCAAGGTCACCCGCTGCTGGGCTCCTACGACGTGGACGATGAAGGCGTGAAAGGTCAGCGCGTTCCCATCGTCGAAAATGGAATTCTCAGAAATTTGCTGATGTCACGGCGCCCCGGACCTGATTTTTCCGCTTCCAATGGCCATGCGCGCTCCGCTCTGCTTTCCGACCAGCGGCCCCTCAGCAGCAATCTTTTCTTTCAATCGTCGGAGGCTCTGAAGATCGATGATCTGCGGAGAAAATTTCTCGATGCTTGCCGCGAAGACGGTCACGAATGGTGCCTCGAAGTGAAGCGCATGGCCAATCCCGCTCTCTCATCCATTCATCAGCAGGACTTTGCCGATTTTGTGGGTGTGATCGCCGGCGGAATTGCCAGCGGCGAACGTATGCCACTCACCGTATCCCGTGTCTTCGTAGCCGACGGACATGAGGAACCGGTACGCGGAGGCGTGATCGAGGGGCTTACCCTGCGCTCCTTCCGCAATATCCTCGGCATTGGCGACGACCCGGCGGTTTACACCTACATGCAAAATCCGGCGGATAACCTGGCTGGCACCGCTCTTGGGGCCTTTGGCTCGGCGCAAGGTGGCATTCCCAGCACGGTCATCGCACCGTCCCTTCTGCTCGAGGATGTCGAAATCAGAGGTTTTCATGGCGAGCCTCGCCGCCTGCCGTTGGTTCCGGCGCCGCCCCTGAAATAGTCTCGTGACGCAAATCCTCGGCGCCGAATCCGTGCGGCGCGCATCCAATTCATGTTTTAATTATCCCCCGTTCAAGGAGGAATCATGTCCGATCACAAGAGGCCCGCGCCCGCAGAAGTGCCCATTCATGATTTGATCATTCATCGTTGGAGCCCTCGCGCATTTGAAGGCCGCCCCGTGGAACCAGAAAAACTCCGCGCTCTCTTTGAGGCCGCTCGTTGGTCGGCGTCATCCTACAATGCGCAGCCCTGGTCCTTTATCATTGGAACCAAGGACGATCCTGAGAATTACAAGAAAGTTCTCGATTCATTCGGCGAGTTCAATCAGGCTTGGGCCAAGAGTGCTCCGGTGGTGGCTCTGAGCGTGGCGGCTCATAAGATGCCCCACGATGGATCGAAAAATCGGCATGCATTCCACGATGTCGGCCAAGCCGCCGCCACCCTTGCCTTGCAGGCCACGGCTCTGGGCCTTCAGGTCCATCAGATGGCCGGAATTCTTCCCGATAAGGCGCGCCAGATTTTCGGAATCCCTGACGATCACGAAGCGGTCGCGGGATTCGCCATCGGTTATCCCGGCGACCCTTCTTCACTCTCCGATCAATTGCGTCAGCGCGAGCTGAGCCCTCGCCAGCGTAAGCCCGCATCATCGTTTGTCTTTACGGGAACCTGGGGCAACGTTGCTCCCGTAGTGGCCAAATCCTGAAGGCAGATCGAGGGGAAGCGGTTTTACATCAATTGGCGTATCAGATCTGGGGAATTGATTTTCCAATCGTCAGCCAGAAGGTGAGCCTTCCGCAGAATCGTCTGCGCTCGGTGATCAAGCTCGATTGGAAGTGCAGCGAAGTCTACGGATACGCCTTCGAGCAGCTCGGGTGGAATGTTGAGCCGGCGGAATCCTGAATCGGTCACTCGTGCCACGGAATCCCAGGCAATTTGGATTCGGTAGCTTCCCAACTGGCCCTGCACGAGCAACCAGGACTTCTCGATCCTGCATTGTCCTGCGATTCTCGTGAGAGGCAAAACGCGGGATAGTATTTCGATGCGGAGCGCGAGCACGCCCGCGAATTCATCGTGTGTTCCTCGCGAAGATATGACGCCCGTGCCCCGATCGCCCTGATCGGACCACGTTTCGTCGGGTCCCACAGCGCTTACGCTGGTGAAGAGATCCACATCGCGCATGACCTCCGAATACACGACGGCTGGAACATCTTCCACCGCGATTTCACGTCGCTCGCGATAAAACCGGACCTGATCGGAGCCGAGGAAGCGATTGATGCCCAGATGCGACTGCTCGTTGAGGGCAGACTCAGCCAGTGAAGGCTTGCGGTCCGAAGGTAAATCAACGTAAAACTCAGCGTGCATATTCCACGGAGCAAGGAGCTTTGTCGGCACGTTAAAC
Source organism: Candidatus Acidiferrales bacterium (assembly GCA_036518755.1). Taxonomy (GTDB): domain Bacteria; phylum Acidobacteriota; class Terriglobia; order Acidiferrales; family UBA7541; genus Palsa-295. The sequence continues at coordinate 4,196 of DATDMO010000014.1, forward strand.
CCGTCGAACCCCGATCCCATAAGCCGGTAATTCCAGCCCTTGGCGCGGCACAGGCTTGCAAATTGGTGCTGGCGCATCAGCATTCCCGCAAATCGGTTCGAGTACGTTTTGCCGTGGCGCTCCTCTTCAGTTACCTCGTAAAACTCCCGGAATGCCTGCCGGAAGGGCTGTCGGACGCCGGATGCGAAGATGCGCTCTCGCCAAGCCTGAATCTCAGATGCTTCCGAAGAGAGCGGGTGCCACAGGCGGACCTTCGTCGCCCGGTCCACGTCAACAATGTCGCCTCGCGATCCTCGAACTTCGCCGCCGCAATGGAGGCCCGAATCCTCCCATCCTTCCTCATTGCTGAACACCCAGATGAGCCTGCGTCCCAGCAATCCAAGCAGGGGATGCTCAACAAAATATCGGCGCCAGTGAGCGGCAGGTATGATGCGCGGGTGCACAAAGGAAGATTCAAGTCGATAACGTTGCGCGAGATAAGCTTGCTCCAACTCCTTTGCTAACGCCGAAACTCTCTTTGCCTCCTTGCCGAAAGCCTTCTTCACATGCGACGGAGCAGACTTCACCGCCTCCCCATTCGCATTTCGCCAAATTACAGTTGCATGGCCCTCTGGTGACAATTGCACCGTAGCCCTGGCGTCCCCGACCGCCACATCGGTTCTGCCTTCGCCGTCCAGCGAATAGTGCGCGACGGCGAAATCCTCCACTTCCTCCACTGTCAACCCGCTGCGCTTCGCAGCTTGCTGGAGGGACTTCTCGATCAGGCGTTGCGCCACGGAGTATTTGATTTTCGTGCGCAGCCGCGCCAGCTGCGAAATGCTTTCGTTGCACTCCATCGAGCCGAGAGCCTGCACGCAAGCGAAACCCACTTTCTGTGAAACAGCTCCAAGCATCGGGACTTTGCGGAGACACGCCATGGCAAAATCGCCGATGGCGGATGCCATTTCCGGGCGCTGGCCTAGCGCAACCAGCCACACCGCTCCTTTCTGAAACGAGGAGTCCTCGATCGGGGATCGTGCTTCTGCGGGCTGGCCCGGTGTCGGACCGAGCGCCAGCCACCGCTGAAGGTTTGCCCAAACCTCCGTCGCGCCTAGTGCTTCGATCAGCTCGTTCGAGCGTTCCTTCCACTTTGCCCCCGGGACCGTTGGCTCCAATGCTCGGCAGTGCTCGAGCAGCCCCAGCCATGCGGACCTTGTGATGTCGTCCTTGGCCGCGATTTCCTCGAACACAATTTGCGACCACGGGCCTCGCCCAGGTTCGAGTTCCTTCTCGCCTTCCACATGCATCAATTCGGCCAGCCGGTTTCTCATCTTCTCGGTGCGCTGGTCCATTTTTCCGGTGGGGCTCGGGGCGTATTGCAGGTGAAGCTTGCGGAGCTCCGCGCGGATTTCATCCGTTATTTGTTCGCGAGTAAGAACGGACAAAAATTGGTAGAGCGGGAAGTAGAAGCGCATTACGCTGCTTTCGCGGAGGTCAGTCAGGAGCTTAAGGACCAATTCTGGCGCCAGCGGCTTCGGAGCCGCTTGCAGCGAGTACAGGATCGCGTCCAGAAGAGTTGAAGTCACTCGGAAGTTGGAATGTTCTTGCGATACGGCTTTCAACCACTCGACGGACTGCCTCAGAAACTCGATGTGCACTTCGGGAGGTGCTTGCCTGAGATCGGCGAGCCCCGGATTGCTCGCTTGCCAGGCGGCGATGTCTCGATGCATCTGCTCGGCGCTGCGAAATGCAAACGGGCGGTCGGCGCTGGTAGTGCAGATGGCCTCGTAAATGGCTAAGGCGTGTTCAGTGGCGTCCATTGATAAAGCAAGTCTACGACCCTGCGTCCTTTGGCTTGCCGTGATTTTTCATCAGCTCGCCCAAAGGTTCATCCGGTCTCTGCCGCAAATCGCCGCGTCCTAGTGCACGCGGATCTGTTCGGCTTGCGGTTTCCTGCCCTTCATGACGAACATCAGCGGGATCACGCAAACGCAGATGATTGCCATGGTCCGGAAATTATCCACGAAAGAAAGCATGTTGGCCTGTCGCTGCAATTGTTGGTAGAGCACCGCGTGCGCTTGGATCGCCGCGTGCGCGGCGTCGCTTCCGCGCGTGATAAATAGGTGTGTCAGGTGATTCAGCGCACTTTGGTAGATCGTGCTGCCGCGCTGCATGTTGTGGACCAGTATGTTTTGATGCATCTGCGCGCGCCGGTCCAGCATCGTCGTCACGAAGGAGATGCCGGTGCTCGCGCCCACGTTGCGCGCCAGGTTGATTAGGCCCGAAGCGTCGTCCATGTTTCCCTTGGGAACGAAATAGAACGCCATCACGTTGATCGGCACGAACAAAAATGCCGTGCCTGCCCTCGAAATGACCCAAGCGTAGATCGCCCGATTTATGCCCGCGGCTAAAGTGAGATGCGAGAGTTGGTACAACCCCAGCGCCATGATGCACAGTCCGGCCATCACCACCCAGCGATGTTCCACGCGCCCCAGCAGCCATCCCACAAACGGCAAGATTCCAAGTAGAACCAATCCTCCGGGCAGAAGCACCAGCCCGCTTTGCATCGCCGTGTAACCCATCAGCGTCTGCATCAGAATGGGAAGCAACAGAGTTGTCCCGTACAAGACCACGCCGAGGACGTACATCATGAACGTGGAAATAGCAAAATTGCGGTCTCGAAAAAGCTTGAGTTCCACCACGGGGTGATCTGTCGTCAATTCGCGGATTACCAGAGCGATCAGCGATATCACCACAATCACCGTAGCCCATGTGATAAATGGCGACCCGAACCAGTCGTCGCGCTCGCCCTTATCCAGCACCACCTGCAACAGCCCCAAACCCAGTCCAAGAAATCCCAGCCCGATAAAATCGACCCTGAGTCCCCGATTCTTCGACCGCAGTTCGCGCCCTGGGCGATCGCTCGCAATCAGCAATGAAATCATCAGCACGGAGATAACTCCGATGGGCACGTTCAGAAAAAAAATCCATCGCCAGGAATAGTTGTCGGTGATCCACCCGCCGAGTGTAGGTCCGACGGTGGGCGCGATGACCACGCCCATGCCGTAAATGGCCATGGCCATTCCCTGTTTCTCGCGCGGAAAGCTGTCCACCAGGATGGCCTGCGAACTGGGCTGCATCCCCCCGCCTCCCGCACCTTGCAGCACCCGGCAAATCACCAGCGTCGTCAGCGACGGCGCCAGTCCGCACAGCAGAGAACTCAGGGTGAAGATCACCACGCAGGCGATGAAGAATCTTTTGCGGCCGAAAACTCCAGACAGCCATCCCGAGAGCGGCAAGACGATCGCATTCGAGACCAGATACGATGTGAGAATCCAGGTGCTCTCATCCACGCTGGCCGAAAGGCTTCCGGCAATGTGCGGCAGCGATACGTTGGCGACGCTGGTGTCCAAAACCTCCATGAACGTTGCCAGCATCACCGTGGCGGCAATGAGCCACGGGTTTATCTCGGCTATCGGGCTTGCATATTCGGCGGTTGTTGCCATTAGCTATTGGGTTCGTTCCAGCGCAAAAGGAAAACCTGCCGAGTCTGGTGCATCAGTTGCGTCTAGTTGGACCCATAAGCGGTGCAAATTCTGCCACTGGAGGGGGGGTATTGGGCTCCAAACTTTGCGGATTCCGCCATCCGTCGACCACCGATATCTGGTGAACGCAAGAGACCGTGCAACGCGGCGCGCAGCCCTTTTTTGTGGCGTATTCCCGGCGGCGCTGCGCCTCGGTGTACTCCGAAAGCGGGATGCCGGGATACCCGCGCTGCTGGGAACAGTAGTGGACCAAGCCATCCTCGCAAATGTAGAGGTAACGCGACCCCGCGCGGCAGCGCCAGTCGTTCTCTTGCCCTGCGGCAATGTTGTGCTGGAAACGATTCACGCGCGTGAATGACCGCTTTCCCAGTGACATGATCTCTTCGAAAATCTCCCGTTCCCGAGCCCCTAGCGGCTGTAGCTGGCCGTTGCCGTCGTGCAGGATCCCCACGGTTGACGTAAATCCAAGCTCCAGCGCGCGATGCGCCACCGTCAGGGCGTCTTCCGGATTGCGAACGCCGCTGCCGAGCACCGAATTGATATTTACGTGAAACTCGGCGTGTTTGGCCAGCAGCTCGAGCTTCTGGTCCAGCACCTTCAGGCTCTTTTTGGAGACGTCGTCCGGCTGCACATTATCAATGCTGATCTGCAGGTACTCCAGGCCCGCGCGATTCAGCCGCTCGATGCGCTCCGCCACCAGAAGGTAGCCATTGGTGATAAGCCCGGCGATGATTCCATTCTTCCGGATGCGCGTGATGATCGCGTCGAGTTCCGGGTGAAGCAATGGCTCCCCTCCGCTGATCGTGATCACGGACGTTCCCATCGCTCCCAGCCGGTCGATCCGGCGGAACATCTCCTCGACCGGCACGGGCTTGGAGAAGTCGTCGAATTCGTTGCAGTACGTGCACGCCAGATTGCACCGCCGCATTGGAATGATGTGGACCAGCAGCGGATGCTTTGTGGAAGCGAGGCCCTTTGCAATCATGCGCGCCTCGCGCACCTTCCGATGCGCCGCGAGCAGCCTCTTTCGTATTCTCTTCTTGAATGTCACGGGTTGCAGGGGCAAAGCAGCTAAATTTCGCCACACCCCCTGCTTAATTATGCCATACGGTACTTGCTACCGGCGGCCGTTGCTATCGAGGTGGTAATCGGTAATCTTGCGGCTCAGCGTATTGCGGTGAATTCCCAGAATCTTGGCCGCGCGGCACTGGTTCCCCTTCGATTCTTCCAGAACGCGCTTGATGAACTTCTTTTCGAACTCCGCGATGGCCTCTTCGAGAAGAATGCCGCGCTCCACCATTGTGCCGACCAGCGATTCCAATTGCTCTTTCACTTGTGCACGCTCCACATCAGTGCTCGGAGGATGAGTGTATTCCCTGGGACCTCAGTCGAGTGCGTGGCCGGTGATGCGTTGATAAGCTTCTCGATACCTCTCGCGAGTCCCGGCCACTACATCCGCCGGAAGGTCTGGCCCCGGGGGCTGCTTGTTCCACCCGATTCGCTCGAGGTAGTCGCGAACGTACTGTTTATCAAACGAAGGCTGCGATTTGCCGGGAGCATAGTGATCGGCGGGCCAGAAACGCGAGGAGTCCGGCGTCAGGGCCTCATCGATCCAGATCAATTCCTGCCCCAGCAGCCCAAATTCAAATTTGGTATCGGCGATGATGATGCCGCGCGCGGCGGCATGCTCGGCGGCCCGCCGGTAGAGGGTAAGGCTCGTTTTCCGAAGGCGGTCGGCTAAAGAGTGCCCGATCCGAGATACGGTTTCGTCGAACGAAATATTTTCGTCATGGCCCGTTGTCGCTTTCGTCGAAGGCGTGAAGATCGGTTCCGGCAACCGGTCTGATTCCCGCAGGCCCGCCGGAAGCGGGATTCCGCAAATGGCGCCGCTCTTCTGATAATCCTTCCATCCGGACCCGGAGATGTAGCCTCTCACAACGCATTCGATGGGAACGGGCTCTGTCCGGCGCACCAGCATCCCACGGCCCTCGAGGGACGCCGCGTACGGCGCAAGCTCGCCCGAAAAATCCTTTGCGGTAATCACATGATGCGGGACCACGTCGGAGAGTTTCTCGAACCAGAACAGCGAAAGCTGGGTCAGCACGCGGCCCTTGTCTGGAATTGGAGTGGGAAGCACCACGTCAAAAGCGGAAAGCCTGTCCGTTGCCACGATGAGCAAGCGATCGCCCAGTTCGTAAATGTCACGGACTTTCCCTCGCCCGCGGATTTTGAGGTTTGGAAAATCTGTTTGCGAAATAACGTTGCGCGTTGGCGAAGCAGCCACGAGATTTTTGTCCTCTGTGTGGGAGGGCGTTATTCTAGCGCACCGCGAAGCGTTGTCAACCTGTAAGAAGAACTCAAATCAATTCGAAATTTTGATTCGATTGCGCACAAAATCGTCGATCGCGGCGATCGCAGCATCGGGCACAGTCTGAAGAAGCAGATGCGGCGCATCCAAATCGGCGACGGTTACGTTCGGCAGGATTTTTCTGATGTAAGCGCCGCAGGCGCGAGAGACGACACGGTCCTGCCGGGCGCGCAGGTCGAGCGTGGGGACTTTTACGGAACGAAGTTTTTCCGACACGTCGACGGCAGAAACAGCCTCGAGCCGAGCCTTCAGCGTTCTTGCTGAGACAAGCGTACCCACCTCACGCAGTTTCGCCCGGTGGCGGGGCGAATCGAATCTGCCGAACAAGTTCCTGTGCTGAATGAAACCAGGGAGGCGTCCAGCTGGGAACGGCTTGAGGATTGCCGTGACCGTGGGAAGCAGTGGATGAGGATTGCGAATGAACGTTGCACACAGGATCAACCCGAGAAGACCGGACGGGTTGGAAGCGGCGATTGAGGTTGCGATCGGGCCCGAGAAAGACTCTCCGAGGATAAGGAAAGGCTCGTTATGCGGAAGATACGTTCGAGCAAGAGTTTCCAGTTCAGCGTAGCCGAGCGCCGGATCGTTTGGATAAATAACAACGATTGGCTTGAAACGGGGTACCACGGCAGCGATGAAGTCGGCGAAGAATACGCCCGTACCGTCCATGCCTGGAAGCAGGACGATGGTAATCATCGCAATTTGAATCAACAGAGCTAGGCGGCGTTGCTGGCGGCGCTAGATGATTTCGGTTCGGCGGCGGCGTCTTCTTCCCATTTCACCGAGACCAACTTGGAAACTCCGGGCTCTTGCATGGTGACGCCATAGAGCACCGATCCCATTTCCATGGTCTTGCGGTTGTGCGTGACCACGATGAACTGCGTCTGGCCGCACATCTCTGAGAGCATTTTGTTGAAGCGCCCCACGTTGGCCTCGTCCAGGGGCGCGTCCACTTCGTCGAGAATACAGAAGGGGCTGGGCTGATAACGGAACACCGCAATCAGCAGGGCGAGCGCGGTTAGCGCTTTTTCGCCTCCTGAAAGCAGCAGAATATTCTGCAGCCGCTTCCCCGGCGGTTGAGCGACGATATCGATCCCGGCTTCGCCCGAGCTATCCGGCTCGCTCAGGCGCATCTCGCCTGTGCCGCCGCCAAAAAGGGACTGAAAGGCGATCGCGAAATGCGCGTTGATGAAGCGGAAGGCCTCCTCGAATTTCTGCCGCGATACTTGATCGAGCTCGTTGATGGTGAGCTGCGTATTCTCGATCGACTGCACCAGGTCGTCGCGCTCGCGGCGCAAAAACTCTTCGCGCTGTTCGCACTCGCGGAACTCCTCGAGGGCCATCATATTCACCGGACCCATCGCTTCCACGCGCGCTTTCATTTCGTTATAATTCGTTTCGGCGACGGCCAGCTCTTCTCCGGCAAGGGGCTGCGCCTCCTGCGCCATCAGCTCCTCGGGCTGCGCATTCAATTCGTTCAAGCAGGTTTGCCGGAGATATTCGCGGTCCGAATCGTTGCGGGCCTTTTCGATCTGGCGCTGGCTGCGTTCCGCGCGCACTTGGTCGAGCGACTGCCGCCGCCCGCGCAGCGTTTCATCGATCTGGCCGGTGCGCGACCTGGCCCCTTCCCACTCACCTTCGAGCGCAAGCTTCTTTTCTTCCAGACGCGCCTTCTCGACCCGAAGACTCTCGGCTTGTTGGGCCAGTTGCCCAAGGGTCGACTCGATTCCAGCCTTCTCGGCGGCCAGCGCTCCATGCTGCTGGCGCAGCGAGCTGAGGCGCTCGTTGGCGCTGGCAATTTCGCTTCCCAGTCGCCCTTCGACTAATTCCGAACTTGCCAGGCGCTCGGCGATTGTCGCGAGTTCCTCGCGCCGCAGCACCACCCGCTCTTGCAGCGCCTGAAAATCGCGGCGCAAGTCTGCAAGTCTTTCAGCAGCTCCTGAGGATTCCGCCTCGGCGGCGGCCCGCGAGCGCACCGCTTCGAGGTGTCCCGCACGGGCTTGCTCCGCGCGAGTTCGCGCTGCTTCGGCTTCGCCGCGGAGGCGCGCAATCTCTTCGCGTTCGGTTGAAAGCTGACGGTCCACGCGGAGGAATTCGCGCCGCGCCTCATCGCGTTGATGGCTTGCCGCGACCAAGGACTTCTCCGCTTCCAGTTGCTGCGCCGTCGCCCCGGCTACGCGGATTTCCCCAGCCGCGATTTCTTCCTCAAGCCGCGCTAGGTCCCTTTGCTGTTCCTGGGCCAAACCTGCCAGCCGGTTCGTTTCCACTTCTCGCTGCCGCAGCTCGCGCTTCAGAGCCAGCGGCCCAGCGTCGCTCTTGCGTCCACCGGAGATCATGCGGCCGTGATAGCAAGTGCCGTCCGGAGTAAGGAAATAGCTGTGAGGGTTGTCGTTCGCCATCCGCTCAGCAGTTGTGGAGGTTTCGACGATGTACGCCGTCCGGAGTTTTCTGAGAAAGTATTTGGTTGCGGGACCGAGTGGCTCGCGGAACTCCACCAGCCGGTCCAATCGCGCGATGAAGTCCCCGGGCATCGACGCGCCATTCTCCATCCTGTCCGTATCCAGGGTCCCCACGGAATCCACGAAGAAAGTTGCGCGCCCGCCCATCTCATCGCGCAGCAAAGCCACACCGGCCCGAGCCTGATCGAATGACTCGACCACAACGTACTCAAGCTCCTCGCGCAGAAACTGCTCGATCGCGCTTTCATACTCTTCCTGCACTTCGGCGTAGTCCGCAAGCAGGCCTATCGCGCGGAAGCCGCGGGACCGGCCCTCCTCGCTCGCGTTGAAAAGTTTTTGCACCGCATCCGCCGTGTAGGCTCGTTCACGCAAAATCTGCTCGATCGAGGCGTGCCGCGCGCGCTCTGCGGATAGATCCTGGCGAACTTGCTCGAGTCTTTGACTCGTTTCTTGCTCCGCCTGTCGAAATTGGGCCAGCTGCGACTGCGCCTCGAGGACCGCTTCGCCAAGCTCGCGCGCCCGCTGTTCTGCGGCCTGGAAGCCGGCATCGGCAGAGTCCGCGGTCGATTGCAGAGCCGCGCACAGTTCCTCCATCTCGCGAATGCCAGCAGCTCGCTGTTCTTCAGCGGATGTGTGTCGCGCGGCCACTTCCTCCGCCTGAAGAGACTCGGCCTGCCGGTGCGCCGCCTCTTCCGCAAGCTGCCCGGCCATCTGGCGAAGCTCTTCCATTCGTGATTCGAGCTGAGTTTGATCGGCTCCGCTGGCGGAAACCTGTTCCGTCGATTCCCTCAGTCCGGTTTCGAGCGCAGCGCTCTGTTCCCGAAGCCCCGCGACTGCTTCTCGCTGCGCGGCCAGGCGCGTAGCCAGTTCCGCTCCCTGCCGCTCGGCTTGCTCGACTTCAATAGCTAACGCCGCCGACCGCGCGTCCAACTGCGCAACCTGTTCTTGATTGAATGTGATCCGATTCTCGGCACGATCGAGATCGAGTGCGGTTTGATTCAGGACGTTGTGAGTTTGGCGGAGCTCGGCATCCAACTCGTAGGTGCGCGAACTCAGCCGCTCCTGTTCGCTTTCCAGTTCGTGCACCGAGCGAGCCTCGCGCTCTTCGGTCGCTTCCATTTCGGCCAGCAGGCTCTCAAGCCGCGCGGCCTCGCCATCCAGATGCCCGGCCTTGCTGGCCAGGACAATTCGCAGCAATCCCCGCATCTCCTCGCGCAACTCGGCGTACCTGCGCGCCTTCGATGCCTGGCGCTTCAACGACGCAAGCTGCTTTTCGACTTCCACAAAAATGTCGTTGATGCGCGAAAGATTGATCTTCGAGGCTTCCAGCTTCGTTTCCGCCAGCCGCCGCTTGGTCTTGTACATGGTGATCCCGGCGGCCTCTTCGATGATCGCCCGGCGGTCCATCGGCTTGGAATTGAGGATTTGACCGATCCGGCCCTGCTCGATGATCGCGTAGGTATCGGGTCCCAACCCGATGCCCATGAAAATCTCTTGGACGTCGCGAAGCCTCGCCACCCGGTCGTTTACGAGGTACTCGCTCTGGCCGGAGCGATACAGCCGCCTTCCTACCACCACTTCGCCGGGTCGCAGGACGACCGCCGGCTTTTCATTCGCCGCCCGCTTTCGCGTCCCTTTGCGGCTGGTCGGTGAGGCTTCCTGGATGCCCCCATCAATCATGTGGTCCGGCGCGCTTTCCGGTCCCCGAGAGCCCGGAAGCGGAACCTCGTCCTCAACGAGCACCGGAAGGCTCGCGCCCTCGGCGGCAGTCGGTTCCGCGTCGTTGCCCATCACCTTCGCAACCGCCTCGGATAGCTCCGGGTCGATCAGCGTTAGTGTCACCTCGGAAATCCCCATGGGCGGGCGCCTGGTGGTGCCGTTGAAGATGCAGTCCGACATGCGCTCCGCCCGCAGCATCTTGTGGCTCTGCTCGCCGAGCACCCAGGAGATCGCGTCAACCACATTGGACTTCCCGCACCCATTCGGCCCCACGATGCAGGTTATTCCGGTCCCGCTGAACGTGATCGTCGTCTTTTCGCAGAACGATTTGAATCCAAATAGCTCGACCTTGCGGAGTTTTAGCACCCGTCCCTCACTCGGTTACGCTCTTCGCACCTCGGCGGCGGAAGAAACGTCTGTAAATTGTTTTGGGGGAGGTCTATCGAGACAAAAACGTGGGAAGGGTCGATATTGATGGCCCTGCCGCCTGGCGCTTGCGTTTCGGCGGTTACGGGAACAACCTAGCACGTCCCGCGGAAGCGTGTAAAGCGCGCTTTTGCCGAAAAGCCCCCAAAAGGACACATCGTGCGCGTGAAACGCCTGCGAAAATGGTGCGATTGGAGCTTCCTCGCCGCGAACCAGAAAAGGCCCTCAAAGAGCCTCAACTTCCCGCCGTTTGGGCCGAAACCCTAGTCAGGGCCTGCTGTGCTCTACAATTTGTACCCAATTTTGCGGACAAATTCCCGGCGCCACTTGGCGTCTTCTGGGGTTTCCACACCTTTGGGCGAGCTCCCGTCAACGACTCCCAAGATGCCGCGTCCCAACTCCGTTTGCGCCAGGATCACCTCGACGGGGTTAGCTGTCGCGCAGAAGATCGAGCACACCTCGAAACAGTCGCGGATGCGGCTCAGCAAGTTAATCGGATAAGCGTTGCGAACCATGAGAACGAATGCGTGGCCCGCGCCGATCGACCGGGCATTCGCCACCGCGGCTTGCCTGAGTTCGTCGTCGTTTGCCTCCACCCGCACGAGGCAAGGCCCGGATGCTTCGTTGAACGCCACGGCGAATTTCGCTCCGGGCACTGTGTTCACCACCGCTTCGTACAAATCCTCCGCCGTCTTGATGAAGTGCGAATGCCCGAGAATTAGATTTGCACCTTCGGGCACCTGCATCCGTGCCGCGGAAAGTTCCATTTTTTCATCCTCCACTGCAAAAATTTTCGCTTTTTTGGGAATCGACAAAAGCCTTTGGAATGACGCGCTCGCCGAAGTCCATTATCAGCACCGTGCGAGTCTCCAGCAAGCGTGTAAAACAGTTGGTCCTTGGCGTGCTAGCAAATTTTTCGAGTCGTGTTGGCGATTCGCTGCATCGAAGCAACAGAAGCTCGGTGGGACTTAGGAAGGGCGGTTGGGTTTCGGGACCTCCGGTTTCGGGTGGATAGGGTGATACGGACAATCCAGCAGGCCAAGCGGTACCTTCGAATCGTGTTCGGCTTCACGTTGCTGGGTATCGGCGTCCTCATGGTGGTGACGCCCGGACCGGGCACCATCACCATCTTGATAGCACTGGGTGTTCTTGCTGCTGAGTTCGTCTGGGCCCGAAGGCTGCTGGACCGTCTGAAGCGTGAGAGTGCGCGCCTGCGCGACAGCGTTTTCCCTCCCGCGAACCGCGCCGCCTGATTCTTCTGGCCTGTTTCCCGTTCCTGGCTTTTGCGGGACCTCGGATTGTGGTTTCATGTCTCCTTGTACGGAGGAGGCATCCGTGGGCGCTGATTCCCCTAACAAATGGTTTGGGAAGTGGGCGGTTGTCACCGGGGCAAGCGCCGGAATAGGCTTGGCGCTGGCCGAACGCCTGGCTGCCGGCGGCACAAATCTGGTCCTCACCGCGCGGCGCACCGACCGCCTGGAAGACCTTGCCGCAGTGCTATCCACGAAGCATGACATCCGCGTCGAAGTGTGTCCCGCCGACCTGACACGGCCCGAAGCGCCCAGCGAAATTCACGCGTTTACCACCGGCAAGGGCATAGGGGTTGAGTTACTGGTCAACAATGCGGGCTTCGGCGCCTTCGGCTACAACCAGGACATTCCCACCTCGCGGCTGCTGGAAATGATTCAGGTGAACTGCGCGGCGGTGGTCCATCTGACTCAACTTTTCGTCCCCGCGATGATCGCGCGCCGCCACGGCGACATCATGATTGTCTCCTCAGTGGCCGCCTTCCAGGCACTGCCGTACAATGCGGCCTACGCCGCTACTAAGGCGTTTGACCTGATCTTCGCTGAGGGAATTGCGGAAGAGCTGCGCGAGCTTGGGGTGCGGGTCTGCGCGCTTTGCCCCGGGTCGACCACCACGGAGTTCCAGCAAGTGGCTCAGCAGCCGGACCGCGTCTTCCGCTCGGCCGAAACTGCGGACAAGGTGGCGCGGGTGGGTCTCGCGGCCCTTGCGGAGGGGAGGAGCTTCGTAATTTCGGGAGCCAGAAACCGCCTGATGGTTGAAGCGGAGCGCCTGGCCCCGCGCCAGTTCGTCGCCCGGATGGCCGGGAAAATGATGCGCCCTCGGAGTGCCTAGCGCGCCACCTCCGGTTGCGAGCCACACAAAACCAATGATATCCTGCGTATTATTTGTTTCTAGAGCGGGCGTCGTACAATGGCAGTATAGAAGCTTCCCAAGCTTCGGACGTGGGTTCGATTCCCATCGCCCGCTCCATTAGAACCAGTAACCTACGCGATAGCCTCGCTGTTCTAAGTTCATCTAACTGTACTTCTTGTTGAATAATCGGGATTTTCAGGGAATGCGCGTCACTCGGGTTTTCGGGAAAGCGAGATCCGAAGGGCGAGCAATGGATCATCGGCGGAACGCTCGAGGAGGCATAGCTCTTCGGGGACTATTCAGGGCGCGAGCGCTTCAATCCTCGCCACTCAAGTTACTTTTTACCGGCAGGCAGCAGCGCCGTCCACGGTACATTCGGCACCACGTGGCCGGTTCCATCGATCAACCTGATATTCGCCGTTTGCATCAGCGAATTGACGCCGACGATTTCAAAAACACCTTCATGCTCTGCGGTGCGGACGTGCTCGCCATTCTTCGGGGCGATCACTTTCGTTGCAGTGGCCATGTTTCTTCTCCTTCTTTTACAGCTATTCCAGATCGGTTTCCGAGCGGGCATTCGGCGGGCTTCCGCTTCGCAATGCCCGCAACAAAAGGATCGCGTCGTTCAGCGCGATACGCTCGAGAGGCCCTGGAGGATTTTCAAGCTTCGCTCTCAATCTCGATAAGACAGCCGCCTTCATCGCTTGAATTCGGCCAGGTGTGTGCGCAGCTTGTCGCGCCGCTGCTTCGAAATCGGTCTGCCACTCCGGGAACTGCAGGCTTCTGGGTTCTGAAAGGAGTGAGGTCATCGGCTTGCCTCCCGCCGTTACACCGCTACGTGTGTGGAGAGAGTGTGTTCCTTGTCATCCGCTCATGTCAACCCCATGAAACTTCCGAGACGCCGCATTGGTTATGGGAGGGGCTTAGCCGGGTTGGGTTGCTGCCTCCCGGCGGGGCGCTTTGTGTCCGGTCCTCCCCCTGGCCCTGGTCGGCTGACCTGAATGCACTATGCCCTATAGTCGGCGATTGCTAGAATTCGCGGAACCCTGATGACTCCTGCCGGGCAGACGGGCATCCGTGGCCAAGCCGCTCTGATTAGCGCGCGGCTCGATCGGCTTCCCACCACGCGCTACATCTGGAAGCTCTTGCTCCTGCTTTCGCTCGGGGGATGTTTCGAGTTCTACGATCTTTTCCTAATGGCATATATCGGTCCGGGGCTGGTTCGCAGTGGACTGTTCACTAGCGCCACCGCCGCGCTCTTCGGCTTGACGGGGCTGGCCAGCTTTGTATCCGCAACATTCGCCGGGCTTTTCATCGGTACCATCGCATTTGGATTCGCCGCCGACAAATTCGGCCGCCGGGCGGTCTTTACCTATTCCTTGCTGTGGTACACGGCCGGCTCGGTTGTTATGGCCTTTCAGATCAGTGCATTGGGCGTTCTAGCATGGCGATTTATCACTGGCATCGGCATTGGCATCGAGTTAGTCACAATCGATGCATACATCGCTGAGCTGATGCCCAAGGAAGTGCGTGGCCGCGCCTTTGCTCTCAACCAAGTGGTGCAATTCACGACGATACCGTTGGTTGCGCTCATTTCCTGGCTGCTTGTGCCGCGCAACCCTTTCGGTATCGACGGCTGGCGCTGGGTGGTGCTGATTGGCTCGGCCGGCGCAATATTTGTCTGGTTTATCCGGCGAACAATTCCGGAGAGCCCTCGGTGGCTGATTGCACGCGGGCGCATTTCGGAGGCGGATCGCGCCGTCACGAACATGGAAAGGCAAGTGGCGGCGGAGTTAGGCGCCGAACTTCCTCCCGTCGTAGTGGAGACTCCCGCGGAGGAATGGCCGGGCGCCGCCGTACGATTCGTTCAAATCTTTCGCCCGCCCTATCTGCGGCGAACGCTCATGCTCATGGTTTTCCATTTGGCCCAGACGGTCGGTTTCTATGGGTTCGCTTCGTGGGTGCCGACGCTGCTGATTGCGGCGGGCATCCGGACCACGGCCAGCCTGCAGTATTCGTTCATCATAGCCATCTCTGCTCCCCTCGGCCCGCTGCTGGTTCAAGGAATTTCCGACAAGCTGGAACGGAAGTGGCAGATTGTGTGGAGCGCCATCTGCATCGGCGGGTTTGGCCTGTTGTTCGCGCGTCAAACTGAACCAGGTTGGCTCATCGTGCTTGGCGTAATGCTGACCTGCTCGAATAACTGGATGTCGGTGGCATTTCACGCATACCAGGCTGAGTTGTTTCCCACGAGAGTGCGCGCGCAAGCCGTTGGCTTTGTCTATTCGTGGAGCCGCTTCAGCGCAATCTTCACCAGCCTGATGATTGGCTTTTTCCTCGGACGCTATGGCGTGTGGGGCGTTTTCGCATTCATCGCGGCTTCCATGTTCGCGATTGTGCTTGCTATCGGCATTTTCGGTCCGCGAACGAGGGGCCTGGCGCTTGAGTCCATCTCCCATTGATGCGGGCCATTCGAACTTCCGACACCATCCGGGAGGCGCAACGTGGGCGGTTTAGCCGCCTCTACTTGAAGGTAACCTGGAACGTATCCTTGGCTTGCCACGTATCGGCGCCTGAAGTGGAGAACCGATACATCGTGCCGCTCAGGGTCTTATCCTTAAGCACAAACTTCACATAGTGGTAGTTCGGGAATTCGGGATCCTGGTAGAGGTCGAACACAGTGCGGTCGACTTCGTAGGGCTTGGCTCCCCCGCCGCCCGAGACCAGATAGACCACGCCATCCTGCAGGAAGCGCTCATAATTGTGGATGTGGCCAGCGATTACCACGAATCTCGCCCTGTGGGCCGCTGCGGCAGTTCGCAGATACAGCGCCAGGGCGACCTCGTTTGGGCGCGGATTGTGGCTCATGTTTATCCTGGTCTGAATATCCGCGAAGGGCGGGTGATGCATGGAAATCAGGACGAATTGGATCTCAGTCGGCAGGGAAGCGAGCTGATTTGCCAACCAATGTTGCTGTTCGCTGTTGGGAAGCAGAGAGTCGTCGCTGTCCAGAGAGATCATGTAAATTCGTTTTCCGAGACGAACGGAGTACCACCGGCGGCCATTCAATTCCGGAAAAGCCGCCCACCAATTCGCCAGGCACTGCGGAACCTCGCACTGAGAGAACTCGTGGTTTCCAAGCGCCGGAAAGACGCGTAGATGTGCATCTCGCCATGGCTGGGTTTCATCCCGATAAACCGTGTAATCGTGCGGATCTCCGCCGTGCCAAGGCACGTCCCCATTAAGCAGAATCGCATCGGGCTTTTCCTCGGCAATGCGTTTTACTAGCGCTCGGCGGACGACGGGATTGGTGGCCGTGGTGTTTAAGGGATCAGTGAACCGCGTGTCCCCATAAGAAATCAGACTAACCGGTTTGCTTAGGCCCGCGTTGGGCACGGTAAACGTGGGCCCCGGCGAATCTGCTGCAACCGGCGGCGAACTGATTTGGGCATACGAAAACCGTCCAAAGCCTTCGGCGTACGCAAGGCTTAGGACGGCAACTACCAAGGCCACGCAAACACATTTCGAGCTAGAACGCACACTTTCTCCGATAGTCAGTCAACGAGCCCCAGCTCGCGACGGGCCGGAAACACGAACGACATTCGCGCTTCGGCCCTGTCGATAAATCGGGCTTTATCTCTCCCCCAGCGACCAGCGCAAACCGGCGGCGATTGACGGCTTGTAGTACTCGCGCTGAATCATGTATTGCGGGCTGCCCTGATAGAAGCCGAACACTTCGTTGGTCAGATTGAGTCCGTACATAACGAAACTGAATCCGTGAGACATCCGGACACTGCCCTCCGCGTCGACCTGTATGTGAGAATAAAAGTAGATGTCGCTAAAAGGACCTCTAAGGCCGCCTGGTGTGGGGTCAGAGCCGCCAGTTCCATCCTGATAGTTGTAGCTATAGATGTTCGCTTGATTGTAGGAAAGACCCACGCGAACCGACACGCGGCCCAGGTCATATGTCGGACTGATGTTCCAGGTATTCGGTGCATTGCGCAGGAGTCTGGGGTGATCCGACCGTCCAGGCAGCCCGTTGGCCTGAGAAGCGGTATAGCCATAGTTCGCCGATAGGCCGAGCCCGCGCAAAGGGCCGGGAAGAAACGAGAAGTGCTGCAGAAACGCGGCTTCAAATCCCGTAATCCACGCGTTGCCGGCATTGATGGGCTGCGTCACCTGGTACGTTCCAACGGGAGCGATCGGAGACGGCTGGAAATTATTCAGAATGAATGTTTCTGTGACGATGGGGCTTCCGAGGCGCTTGTAAAAATACCCGGCCGAGACAAAGCCGAAGGTGGAGAAGTAGTGCTCAAAGAGCACGTCGATATTATCCCCGGTCTCTGCTTTCAGGTTGGGATTGCCCAGCGAAGCCGTATTTTTCAACGAACCTGGGCTTCCGGTGGTCGTGAAGGTCACAGCTTGGGCGATATCCTGCGGGTCGGGGCGAGAAATCCCGCGCGCGTAAGCCACACGGAAATCTGTGCTTGGCGTTAGGCCGTAGCGAATCGAAGCACTGGGCAGAATCGAGACATACGAACCACTGGCCCGGTCGGAAAGGGTATTCGACTGAGTGTCGAAGCTTGTGGTATCGAGGTTCGTTCCCTCGAACCTAACGCCCGCGATGAAGCGCAGCCGGCTGGTGAAATCAATCGTGTTCATCACATATCCGGCGGAAACCTTTTCAACCAGGTCATAATTCGCCGGGTCGATGCCTTGGCTGCTCGACGACGTGAAATCGCCCGCATTCGCTTTCGCAAACGCGATCACGTCTTGATAGTGGGGATTAGGCCCCGCGGGATAGGCGCCGCTGTAGTAGTTGTTGTTCGTGGTGCGGCTGGGGAATTGATCGAGTGGAATCGACGTGTTGGGGTCCAGCCGGACGCTGTAGGTGTCGTCGAACTTGTGGGCGTTACGGAATTTTCCACCGAACTCGATCGTCGAGGGGTGGGAACCCAAATGGTACCGCTTGGCCATCGATGCCGCGGCCTGCAGATTCAACTGCGCGGTGTGTCCGAAGTCCGTTTGGATGTGATTCAGGGTATAGCTGCTCAAATCATAGGCTTCCGTGTAGCAGGAAGGCGTCCATTGGGGCAGGTAGAGATGCTTGGTCGCCGCAGGATCGAACTGGCATGAGCTTGTGCTCAGAGTGGAATCGAAATTGGCTTGACCCGGAGCTCTGTTGTAGTCGGTTGAGCGCGATACCGCCGCCTCCCAGTTATACCAGGTGCTTGTGAGGACGTGGTTCCCGCCAACCGCAAGGCTGCCGATAGCTATGTCAGGCCTTCGGTCTTGGGTGTTGAAAGAGGGTGGGCCGCCACCGGACCCCAGAAACTGGACGTTGGGATCGTTGTTATTGAGCGTATAGTCCGTGCGGTCGCCGTAGTTCTTGAAATCCGAGTACAATCCGCGAACGTAGATGTCCGAGGCCTGCCCGAGTTTGTAGTCCGCACTGCCGGCCAGACCCCAGCGGCTGCGGTAGTAAATGTACTGGCGAACGTCGATGGACTCGAAGGTTCGCGTATTTGAAAGCGTATTGATGTCGGCCACGGGCTCAATGTCGTCGATGCCGCGACCGTTCCAATCGTAGGAGCCTCCGATCAGTACGCCGAGGCGCTTTTGTTCTCCGAATCGCTGACCGACGGTACCGGTCAGTTCGGTGAGGTCTCGACCTCCGTCAATCGGCGTGTACCCGCCAATTCCGCTCACGCTGAGTGTGGGCCGGTCCTCGGCGGTCTTGGTCACCAGATTGACAGAACCTCCGATGCCATCGCCATCCATGTTTGCCTGGAGCGTCTTGTTGATTTCGACCGATTCCACAATGTCGGAGGGAATCGCGTCGAATTTGATCTGCCGTACTCCTGATTCGGGCGACGGGACGTTCATGCCGTCTATCGTCGTGTTGGTTAGGCGCGGCTCGGTTCCGCGGATCTGCACATATTTCCCTTCGCCTTCGTCGCGCTCCAACGTCACGCTTGGCAAGCGACCCAACGCGTCCGCCATATTGGCGTTGGGCAGGCTGCGGATCACGTCCGCTGGCAGCACCTGCACAATATTGTCAGCAGTTCGCTCCTCGTTTACGGCCGCGGCTTCAGCAGATGGCCGCGGCGCGGTCACCAATACTTGGAGATTCTGTGTTTGCAGCTGCAATTGCACGTCGACAGTCGCGGTGCCGCCGGCTCCGACCTCCACTGCTTTTGTAAACGGCGCGAAGCCCACATACGTCACCGTGAGCATGTAAGTGCCAGGATTGAGATCGTTGATGAAAAATTGGCCCTGCACATCCGAAACGACGTTGATGGCAGTGGGATCGAGAGTCACTTTGGCGCCCTTAAGGACCGCGCCGGAACTGTCGGTCACTCGGCCGCTAATCGTGACTTTGCCGCTTTGTGCCAAACCGCTCTTTGCCCCTGCAAGAAAGAGAACCGTGAGAAAGAACGGGATAAGGAACCGGCGCACAATTGTCTGTCGGCGACGCATGCTTCCACCTCGCTTTGAGGAATCGGAAATGTGGAGACGATCGGTTAATTGCAGAAATGTTAGAAAAGCACACACCCATGCAAGAGATGCTCCGCTCGCTCGGCGCTTGCATAAATGCCCGTCAAGCTGTGGTGAAAATGCCCTTGAAGAGTTACTCGCGCGTGAAAAAGAAATTAACAACGGATGAGAATTAGAGCGATACGGAGGTATCGCCCGCGTTTAATGGCACGCGGTCAAGGACGCTTTTGCGTCCATTCTGCGGCGACTCGCGCCTTTACCAGCCTTTTAATAAGCGCAATTGGCAGCGGCTTGTCCGCGGGGAACTGGATGGTGCCTTTCGAGGTCGAGAAGCTCTTGAGTTCGTTCTTAAACGCTTCGATCACCGAGGCGGTGGGAAACAAACTGCAGTGGTCGGAGAATGCAGCAAACCACACGAGCACTCTTTTGCACTTGAATGCAGGAATCCGATAGCTGATGGTTTCGGTGGCGTCTGGCGGCAGAGCGGAACGAATTGCGGCGCGCATCTTGTTCAAGGTGGTGCGCGCAGGTTCCGGGACGTCCGCAAGGTATTCATCGATGTTTCGCGGAGCGCCACTGCGTTTCGACGCGGAACGGCGGCTGGCTGATCTCGCTTTTTTCAGGCGCGTCATTTTGGAAGAATTTCCATTTCACGCGAATACCTCAGCATTGGGAGCCGCTGAGTGGATTTGAGTTGCGAATGTCTCTGGCCTCGGTGAGGCGAGACCCACCTAGTCCTTGGCGGCTTCCCTGACGGCTTGCTTCACAGCCTTCTTGACGACGCCTTTCACGGTTTCTTGCACACTTCCGTCTTCAAGCACTTCGTCGCCCGCTTTGGCGACGGCCTTCCTGACTGCTTTTTTGACGGTCGCCGCGATGGGATGAAGCTCTTCTACCAAAATCTTGACGACCTTGTCGGCGTCCGTTTTGGGAATCCTTGGCTCGTCCGTTTCGGACGTGGATTCTTTCTTGGCGCCCGAGTCCCAATCCGATTCGAACTTTTCCACCAGCTTGTTGACAATTCTTGCATCTCGTACGATCAGACCAACCTCGCGGCGCAAATCCAGCTCGGTGGCGCGCAAACTCTGGCTGCCGATAAAAGCCTGGCGTCCATCGCGGATGATGGTGCGCGTATGCAGGCGTAGCTTGGAAAGTTTTCTTACCTTGAGATGAGCCTTGGTTTGCCCAATGACTCGGATTTCAACGCCGCCCTCGGCGCGATCTTCGAGGATACGAATCATCTCCTTGTCCGATATCTTGGGATCGTAAATCAAGAGTTGCTTGTGCGCCCGCTTGAGAAAATTGCCGAGGGCCTTCCGCGCATTCACCGGGCTGACGACAAAAGTGTCGAGCCCGCAGCAATAAGTGGCACGCTTCGAGTCCGCTTCAAAGAGCTTGACTGCCTCGGCGACCCATTTGGAATTGTGAGTGACGATGCCGAATCCGCGGCTGCGGTCGATGTCCAAATGGGTGAAGTTAAAGGAGAGAACGTACAGAGCGCGCCGGTCAACGATGATGACCTTATCGTGGTAGCGAGTGAGCTCGCTTGCGCTGCGCGCCACGGTAATGCCGGCATCGAGAAAACGCATCTCCAGCTTGCGCAGACTTCTCTCTCCTCCGTGGTTCACGCTGGCGACCAGCGCGGTAACCTTCACGCCGCGGGCGACCGCGGCCCTCAGGGCTTTGTACAAATCGGGTTGGTCGAAACGGAAGATGGCGAGGTCGATGCTTTCCTTGGCGCTCTTGATTGCCGAAAGCAGGGGCGAAGCGCCATCGTCGGGCTCAATGATCAGTTTCACTGTTTCTCTCCAGAATTTTCGGGGTCTAGAGCGCGTTCAGTTGGGCAATCCTTTCCTGGACTGCCGTGGCGTAAGCGTCCACCTCCTGAGGGGGATAACCCGCCGCCCTGAAACAATCGCGAATTTGCCGCTCCGAGAGTTGACCCAGCCTTCGACCAAGCCATTTCGCGTCCGCCCGGGGAATGTGTTGGGCGACTTTTACGATGCGGCTGCGGCGCCCGTAATACGCGCCGTCGACCACCTCCGGGAAAAAGGGGTGGCTGTGCATCACGAAATCCACGTATTGCGCGGTGGTCTTGTCGATGAATTTGGATTTGACGTAGTCTTTCAGGCGGCCCTTCGATCGAGTGAATGAATTGCCAGTCTTACCAAAACTGGCGCCCAAATCGGTCACAGCGTAGCGTCGTTGGCCATCCACTTCATAAATCGAATTGTTGATCGTAGATGAGTCCCAATTATTCAGCAGGGCCATCATCACGCGAAGCCCGTTAAATTCCCTGGTGCCCACGAACGGATTATCGAACCAGCTCCATTTTCCGAGTTTCTTCACTCCTTCGAGTTTGCGCTCCAGCCGCGCTCCGTGGACCGTCCCGTCTTCAGAGGCGTATTTTTCTCCTCGATGCAATTTTGGGAGGCCCCGCACCTTCAGCTCATCAACGTAGTAGTCCTCGTCGACAAAGTAGCCTGCAGCCCACACGAGTCGCGTCGCGGCTACCTCGGGTTTGGCCTCCTGCCCCAGTTTGACCTTCCAGCGTGTGCCATGCGCATCCTCCACGTCGAACTTAGGCTGGCTTTCGTTCAGGTCTTCCTTGACGAATGTGAACGAGTCGTTCAGATCCGGAGCGTGTTCTTTTCCACCCGGCCCATAGAAAGTATTGAGCGCGCCGGGTTCAACTGAAGCGTCGAAGATTGACTCGGGGGGACTCTGCGCATCCTGCGCTTGCGCGTCGCGCCTGGAGCCTTTGTGCGCACTTTTCTGCGCTCCCCCGGGCGCCGGGAGAGCTAGCAGCGCGATCAGCCATGCAATTGCTACCGATAGCCTGGTTTGGGTCATTCAGCATCCTTACGCTCTGAAAAATGAATGTTATCCAAACGCCATCTGCTCATTTCGCCACGCCCTGGGCCTGGAGTTTGTACAAGCCAGCATAGGCACCGTTGGCTGCAAGGAGTCCTTCGTGCGACCCGTGCTCAACGATTTCCGCATCTTCAATCACGAAAATCACGTCCGCACGGCGGATCGTGCTCAGATGATGTGCAACCAACACGGCAGTTTTGCCCTCCATGAGCCGGTTCAGCGCCTCCATTACGGTTTGTTCCGCGGCGGCGTCGAGGCCCGAAGTCGGCTCGTCGAAAATCAGAATTGGAGTATTGCGGATAATGGCCCGCGCGATAGCAATGCGTTGCCTTTGTCCGCCCGAAAGCGATGCGCCGCGCTCGCCGATCATTGTCGAATATCCCTGCGGCAACGCCTCGATGAACTCTTCGGCATTCGCAAGCCGTGCTGCTCGCATGATTTCCTTGGGCTTGGCATCGGGTTTCCCGTAGGCGATGTTGTCCCAAACGGTGGCACGGAAAAGCAATGTCTCTTGCAGGACAAAGCTTATTTGTTCTCGCAAGGATTGCAGCTTGAACTTTCGGATATCGTTCCCGTCAATTTTTACGATTCCCGAAGTCGGGTCGTAAAAACGTGGAATCAGGCTGCCGATCGTAGTCTTTCCCATTCCCGACGGGCCCACCAAGGCCGCTACTTGCCCGGCCTCAATCCTGAAATCGACGTCCTTTAACACCGGCGTGTCACCGTTATAGCTGAAGTGAACGTGGTCGAATTCGATCGTCCCCTTGAAGCGTGGTGCGCGCCGCGCCCGCGGCAGATCGCGAACCTGGCTTTCGATTTCTAGAACCTCCTGAATACGTTCGTAGCCGACAATCGCTTTGGAAACGGTGTCTGTCTGTTTGGAAAGATCGCGCATGGGCTTGTACATATTGCCGAGATACAACAAGAACACGATCAGAACGCCGGCGCTGATCCGGCCGTTGAGCGCCAAGCGAGCGCCATACCAGAGCACCAAACAGGTTCCAATCGCAACAATCACCTCCACGAGGGGCGCCAGCGTGGCTTTCAGGCTCCGCGCCCGCAGCGCCGTTTCGACATTTTCCAGGCTCTCGGATTCGAACCGTTGCATTTCATAGTCTTCCCGGGCAAATGCCTTCACCACGCGCGCCGAGGTTAACGCCTCTTCCACAATCGAGGTCAGCTCGCTTTCACTCTTGCGAACGGCGCGAGAAGCGCGCTTGATTTGGCGAGTGAGGAAATACACCACCGCGAACAATGCCGGCGCAACCGACAGCGCGATCAGCGTGAACTTCCAGTTGACATAGAACATGACGCCGACCATGCCGGCCAGAGTCAGCAGGTCAACCACAATGCCCAGGAGAGCGGAATTGATGAAACTTTGGACAGCGTCGATATCATCGGTCACGCGCGATATCAGGTCGCCCGTGCGCGCTTCATCGTGTTCGGCCAGCGACAGTCGCTGAATGTGGTTGTAGAGTGTGCGCCGCAAGTCGTGAGCAACCCACTGGCCCACGCTCGTGGTCATGTATTTCTCGACGTAAGAGCTCAGGGCGCCGAGAACGGCGATCGCCGCCACGGCGGCTACGGCGAAATTCAAAATCGAGAACTTGTTATGGCCGAAATATCCGAAAACGATTGCACCAAGCCAATGGGGGAGTTTCTTGTCTTGCAGGATGTTGTCAACGATGATCTTGATGGGCCACGGTTGAAGGACGTCGGTTAGAGTTTCGCCCAGCACCGCGACGAACGCGATGATCAGCCCATTCCGATGGGGTCGGAACAGGCTGGCAACCTTCAGTTTTTTCGAGAAGGAAATCTTCTTCGAATTGTCGCTCATAGTCCCTGGCTGGCCTCGACAACCGTATCCAGTCCACCTTCTAGTCACTAGTTCTGGGGGGATTCCAGGGGCGTTGCGCGGTCACCATCGCTAAACGGGCGATCGCTTCCTCAGTTATGATCGTAGGGAACCCAACGAGAGCGCAATACATGAAACCCCTTAAATTGAGTGAGCTACGTATCTCCGCCCATCCTATTGTTGTCAAAAGAACACGATGACATTATCGGTCCATCGCCAG
Organism: Candidatus Acidiferrales bacterium; assembly: GCA_036518755.1. GTDB lineage: Bacteria > Acidobacteriota > Terriglobia > Acidiferrales > UBA7541 > Palsa-295. Next base: position 28,299 of record DATDMO010000014.1, read on the forward strand.
ACGCCGTATTGAACTCACTGGAGGAGTACACAAAGCATGAGCGAGCCAAGCATCAAGGTGCGTACTGGAGCGCCCTACCCCCTAGGTGCCACCTGGGACGGCGCAGGGGTGAACTTCGCCCTATTTTCCGAGTACGCCACCAAGGTGGAGCTCTGCCTTTTCGATTCCGCCGACGATCATAAGGAATCGCAGCGTTTCGAGTTGAAAGAACAAACGGACATGGTGTGGCACGGTTACATGCCGTGGATTTTGCCGGGCCAGGTCTACGGATACCGTGTTCATGGGCCTTATGATCCTGCGGCGGGACATCGATTCAACGCGGCCAAGATTGTGCTCGATCCGTACGCCAAGGCCATAGCCCGAACTGTGAACTGGGCTCCTGAAATGTATGCCTACCGGCAAGGCGGTGGAGACGACGCGGACCTGGTGATGGACGACCGCGACAATGCCGCTTTTGCTCCGCTAGCGGCTGTTGTGGACACCGCTTTCACGTGGGGGAACGACCGGCAACCACGCACGCCCTGGCACAACACGGTGATCTACGAACTGCACGTGAAGGGTTTCACGCGCCTGCGCTCGGATCTGCCGGAAAAAATGCGCGGAACATACTCGGGGTTGGGCTCAGAGCCCGCAATTCGTCACCTGTTGGATCTAGGGGTTACGGCGGTTGAGCTGATGCCGGTCCATCATCACTCCGTTGAAAATCACCTCGTCGACTTCGGCCTCACCAATTACTGGGGCTACAACACGCTCGCATTCTTCGCGCCTGACATCCGCTACTCGATGACCCATTCTCCGCTGGAATCGGTGCGAGCTTTCAAGACAATGGTCAAGAACCTGCATTCCGCGGGTCTGGAAGTAATTCTGGACGTTGTCTACAACCACACAGCGGAGGGCAACCACCTGGGACCCACGCTTTCCCTTCGCGGCGTGGACAACGCATCGTACTACCGGCTTGAACAAGACAATCCCCGTTACTACACGGATTACACCGGTTGCGGCAACACGCTGAACGTGCGGCATCCCAGAGTCCTACAGCTCATTATGGATAGCCTGCGGTATTGGGTGATGGAGATGCACGTCGATGGGTTCCGCTTCGATCTGGCGAGCGCTCTTGCGCGCGAACTCCATGCGGTGGACAAGCTGGGCGCTTTCTTCGACATCATTCACCAGGATCCGGTGCTGTCACAGGTGAAACTGATTGCTGAGCCCTGGGACATCGGCGAAGGGGGCTATCAGGTGGGCAACTTTCCCGTGGGCTGGACGGAATGGAACGGAAAATACCGCGATGCGATGCGCAGATTCTGGAAGGGCGACGGCGGAGTTGTTTCAGAGTTGGCTACGCGTCTCGCCGGCAGCAGCGATCTTTACAGCCACAGTGGGCGCCGGCCGTATGCCAGCATCAATTTCGTTTGCAGCCATGATGGCTTCACACTGAACGATCTCGTCAGCTACAACGAGAAACACAACGAGGCCAACCTCGAAAACAATCAGGATGGCGACAACAATAATTTGAGCTGGAACTGTGGCGTGGAAGGGCCGACGAACGATCCTCGAATCCTTTCATTGCGCGAACAGCAGAAGCGCAACTTCCTAGCCACGCTCTTTCTCTCCCAGGGGGTGCCCATGCTTTGCGGCGGAGATGAGTTCAGCCGCACCCAGCAAGGAAACAACAATGCCTACTGCCAGGACAATGCGATCAGCTGGCTGGATTGGAACTGGACTCCGAAGCAGAGAGAGTTGGTGGAGTTTACTCGCTACGTCATCGAATTGCTGAAGGAACACGCAGTGCTGCGTCGAAGGAAATTCTTTCAGGGTCGCAGCATCCGCGGAGCTGGCGTGAAAGACATCGCTTGGTATGAACCCCGGGGCAGGGAGATGACGGACAAGGCCTGGGACGACCACTTCGCTCGCTGCCTCGGTGTCCTGTTGAATGGGAATACTCTGGACGAAATCGACGAGCGGGGAGAACCAGTGATCGCGGATACGCTCTTCCTTATGTTCAACGCTCACTTCGATCCGATTCTTTTCCGCCTCCCGCTCAAGCGGGCAGGCGAAAGGTGGGAGCGTCTACTGGATACCGCTGACGAGCAGATCAAGACCGGATTATTGCTTCGCGATCATACCTACAAGATACGCGGCAGGTCCGTTGTCGTCCTGCGTTTGAAGCCTGCCGATGCGTTCAAACCTGAAGCAAGAACGGCAGGCGAGATGACGCAAGCAGGGCTGACTCCAGCCAAGTAGAAAGCCTTCGCGACCAACTCGTCCATCGCCTTGAATGTCGGGGCGCGGCTCGCCACAGATTTGTTCTTGACACGCAGCGCTCCAAATGTTACACACTGTAACGCTACAATGATTAACACACGGCGCATCCGGCTCCGCAACCTTGGCGATGTCGAACAGGCGGTCATGGATTATGTCTGGTCGAATGGCCCCTGCACCGCCGAGGCCTGCCGGGAAGCCTTGGCTCGCAGACGCCCTATGAAGGACTCGACCATCCGCACCGTCCTCCGCCGTCTGGAAGCAAAGGGTTACGTCGCCCACGAACTCGAAGGGCGCACCTTCATCTACCGTGCCGCCGAAGCGCGCGAAAACGTGGCTGCGCGCGCCGTAAAGCAAATCATTGACCGTTTCTGCGACGGTTCTGCCGAACAGCTTGTGATGGGCATGGTCGATCGCAATGTTTTGGGGCGCAAAGATCTGGAACGGATGGCACGCAAAATCGCTCAGAGCCGCGAGAGCCAGCGCAAGTCGCCCGCCAGGGCTGGTGCGCGGCCGTCTGAAAAGGATGACAAGCGATGATTTCTGCTCCGATAGTTCACGCCTCCACGGCATTTCTTGCCCATCTGCTGGCTCCCGCCGCGCGGTCGTTGTGTCTGGGATGTTTCGCGGCGCTGGCCGTGGGAGCGTTGCGCGTGAAAAGTGTTTCCGGACGTCTCGCGGTTTGGAAAATGGTGCTCTACGCCGCGCTGGCCATGCCGCTGCTCGGGTTGATTTTGCCTCCGCTATCCTTGGAGCTTCCCTCCGCTTTGGCACGGCTCATTCCGCAGCGCGCTACTGTCGCGAACGCACTCCGTGCGAGCGGAGATACTCCCATGGCCGGGGCTTTTGCACCTGAACCGTTTCCTGTCGCTCCATTTAGCCTGCACCCTGAAACTCCATTGCCCCAAGGCGATTCGGCCGTCCACCCGATGACCGCCACGAGAATTTCGCGCTCGGATGTTCTGCCCGCCGACCGCTCCATTTTGCCGAAGGCAGCGCCGGTTGTTCGCGAATCCGATGCTTCGCCGGCGATAGCGGCCAAAAATTCAAGGACGTCGTTTCCGTGGACCGTATTTTTCGCCGCGTTCTATATCTCAATTACTCTCATTTTCCTCGGCCGGCTGTTGCTCGGAATCATTTTCAGCCGGAGGCTCGTTCGCTCCGCGCGACCAGTTGCCCAATCCGAAGTCGCGGGCGTTCTGGCCATTGATGAGCGGGAGGATCACCCCGCTTTTCCGATGCGCCTTGCGGAATCTGAACTGATTTCCGTGCCGATCACGCTGGGAATTTTGCGCCCGATTATTTTGCTTCCGGTCGGATGGCGCGAGTGGGGTCCCGCCGCGCTTGGTGCCGTGCTGGCGCATGAACGGTCGCACGTTACTCGCCGCGACGCGCTTACCCAGCGCCTCTCTCTTTTGCACCGCGCCATTTTTTGGTTCAGCCCGTTGAGCTGGTGGCTGCACGGTCGCTTGGCAGATGCCGCAGAAGAAGCAAGCGATGAAGCTGCGCTGCTTTCTGGAGCCGACCGCGCGCAATACGCCGAAACACTCCTGGGCTTTTTTGTCGCGCTTCAACAAACTCCTCGACGTGTTCGCTGGCAGGGCGTCTCAATGGCCAAAGCCGGACAGGCCGAAAAGCGAGTGGATCGGATTCTTGCATGGGAAGGAGATGGTTCAATGCACCTCAATAGATCTCTGTCAATCAGCCTGCTGTTGCTCGGCATCGCCGTCGTGTTTTTCGCGGCCGCCGCGCGCCCGTCGATTGCTCGCGCGCAAGATCAGCTGGTCAATCCGGCTCC
>DATDMO010000015.1:0-3154 GCA_036518755.1 Candidatus Acidiferrales bacterium
GGACGACATGCCCTACGACGTGCCCAATATTCTCGTCGACTACAAATTAACCAGTCCCGGAATCCCCACCGGATTCTGGCGCTCGGTGGGAGCTTCGCAGAATGGGTTCTTCGAAGAAAGTTTCGTCGATGAACTCGCCGCGGCGGCCAAGAAAGATCCTTACGAGTATCGCAAGGCCTTGCTCTCAAAGCAGCCGCGCCATCTTGGTGTCTTGAACCTGGCCGCCGAGAAGGCGGGGTGGGGCAGGCCGCTGCCGAAGGGCGTGTCTCGAGGCATCGCGGTGGTCGAATCCTTCGATACCTATGTGGCGGAAGTGGCAGAGGTTTCGATCGGCAAAGACGGCACCGTGAAAGTTCACCGCGTAGTCTGCGCGCTGGATTGCGGACAGGTCGTCAACCCACACATTGTCGAACAGCAAGCGATGGGCGCCATCGTTTACGGGCTCACCCAGACGCTCAAGAACGAAATCACCGTCGACAAGGGGCGCGTGGTGCAAGCAAACTTCGATAGCTACGACATGTTGCGCATGAACGAAATGCCCAAGGTCGAAGTCTACATCGTGCCGAGCTCGGAGGTTCCCAGAGGCATGGGAGAGCCAGCCGTGCCGCCCGTCGCGCCCGCTGTCTGCAACGCCATCTTCGCGGCCACGGGCAAGCGCATTCGCAAAATCCCGGTGCGTCCCGAGGATCTGACCTAACACCTCGCCGAAAATCGAAAGGGCGGAGTTTCGACTCCGCCCTTTTCTTGCACGCTGCGAACCGGCTTCTCGTGGATTCAGTGGTCAGTTCTCTAGCGCGAGAGCGGGTACATCAGCCACGCAACCCCTACGCCGATAGCGATGAACAGAACCAGCAGCCACAGCGCGTATTTCACTCGATCCGCGATTGTTCTTCGTCCCAGGCACGCCAGCCCCAGCGAAACGAGCACCGCAAAAAGCATCATCGAGAGCAAGTGGTTCAGATGCATCCAGCGTCCCGTTCTTTAGGCTTTTCTGCCGTTTGCCACTCCATAGGCATCGAGGACTCCCAGCAAATTCACGATTCCCGCGGCGGCGATGAACCTGGTCCCATAGTCTCCCGCGGCCCGCGATACGTCTGGACCCGTCGCCTCGAGCATTCGAGCCGCGAAATACAACGCACCCGACCCCGCATCGGCGATAAATCCAAGCGACCCGAACGTGCCGCCTGAATGCCAAGAAAAAATTTCGCCGCGCAATCCGCTACCGGCAATCGCGAGGCCGGTGGTCGCCAGAAAGAATCCCAGCGCCCTCGGCCAGCGCCGCAGCAAGGCGTGCCCCAAACCCGGCACGATCCATGCGGCGACGGCAATCAGGAAGGGAATTGCCGCGTGGAGTTTTGTCTTCATCCTGCTTGCGGAAAATCGCAGGGTCATCGCTCAGGCGAGCAGTGGGAGGATTTCATTCTGAATCGCGCCGGTCACGCGTGCTTCGCTTTCGCTTACGAACACGTCCACTTCGGTGCGGATCCCAAACTCCGGAAGATAGATGCCGGGCTCGATGGAAAAGCACGTGCGCGGGACGATTTCCCGGTCGTCGCGCGTCTCGAGCCCGTCCATATTCGCGCCGTTGCCGTGAACGTCTTGCCCAATGCTGTGGCCGGTGCGATGCACGAAATATTTGCCGTAGCCGGCCTTACGGATGCTTTCCCGCGCGACTCGATCCACTTCCCAGCCATGAATCGCGCGCCCGTGCGCCACTGCTTCGCTTACGAACTCGATGGCGCGGTTTCTCGCGTCCCGCACGATGCGAAAAATTCTCGCATAGGCGTCCGGCACGCGGTCGCCTAAATATCCCATCCAAGTGATGTCGTAGTAGACGCTGGCGGGCCGATCGCATTTGGCCCAGATATCGAGCAGCAGCAGGTCGCCCGCGCGAATCGGCCGCGAATTGCTCGCAGTCGGTTCATAGTGAGGATTCCCGTTATTTGGTTGCACGGCGGCGATGGGAGGCTCGGCGGTGGCAAGTTCATTCGCGTGAAAGCGCCCGAGCATCCACTGTTGCAACTCGTATTCGGTGATCGGGCGCCCTTCGCGCACAAAGGACGCCGCGCGTTCGAACGCGGCCTGCACAATGCGGTCCAGAATCGCGCCGGCGTCCAGATGCGATGCCAGTTGCTCCGCTGTCCAAGCCGCTTCGAACTTCTGCACCAAGTCCGCTGAAGTGACCACTTTCTTCTTCAGCTTCCGCACCAGTTCGATCGTGCCCGCATCCACCAAGCCGATGTACGGGATGTTGTTTTCAGGCGAATACTGCATGGCAATCGTGCGGCTGGCTCCGAGCAATTTACCCAGGCTTTTGTGCAGTTCTTCCCAGCCCGAATATACCTGCGTGCGTCCCGCCACCGGATCGAGCGCGCCTCGCTCGATTCGGTGGACCAGTTTGCGCGGTTCTCCGCGCGAAGGGATGAAATAAAACCAGCGCCGCGTCGCCATGGCGTGTCCGTCAAGGCCAAGGATTCGCGCCGCGATGGGATCGCGATGGTGGTGATCGCAGAAAAGCCAGCCGTCAATCTTGCTGGCTCTCATCTCGGCCTGGATCGCTTTGATATCGGGCATGAAAGGCGTTTCGGTCTCTGGCCTTCTGGAAAAGACGGTTCGCTAAGGCCGGGTAATGCCGCGGTTGCGTTGTCTAGGTGTCCGGAGATATCAGGATGATTTGGATTGCCGCGCACCGAAAAGTGCAATCACTTGCGCGCGCGACACTCCCGCCACCGCAACCCGCTTCGTCCGGCTCTTTTCGCCGGCCACGATTCTAACAGCCGATACGGGCACGTTCAAACTTTCGGCCAGCAAACGCCGCAGCGCATCGTTCGCGCGCCCGTCGAGCGGCGGAGCGGTAAGCCGCACTTTCAGCGCACCCTGGTATTCGCCTTCGATCGCGTCCCTGCTCGCGCGCGGCGCAACCCTGACTGTAAATGTCGTTTGCCCGCTGCGTTCCCGACTTTCCACTTTTCGCGTAATTCTCTGATCCACACCATATCATTGGCAGCCCACCACGCGGAAACGCCTTGCAACCGCACGGTGCTGTTCGTAAAATGCGTGGCCTTGCCTTCCAATACCACGCCAATCGTCCAAACGGTACGCCTCACACCAAACCAGGTGCGCGGGTTCTGGGCTTCCTGGGGAGGCTGGGCAC
>DATDMO010000016.1:0-4015 GCA_036518755.1 Candidatus Acidiferrales bacterium
ACACGCTGACCAGCGCGAAATACATCGCCCGCAATCCCAGAATCGCGAACGCATTCGACGAGTACGCGATAAAGCTGTCGCGAGTTACCGCGAGCACTGCGGGCACCGAGTCGACCGCGAAGACCACATCCATCACTTCCACGGCAATCAGCGCCAAAAGCAGCGGTGTGGCCTTCCATCCCTCCCTCTCCTTAAACCAGAAGCGCCTCCCATGAAATTCATGGGACACGTGAAGCATCCGCGACAGTGCTCGCACAACCCAGTTCTGCTCCGGCTGCATTTGTCGCGCTCCCGGCAGCAGCATCCTTACGCCGGCCGCCAGCAAAATCGCTCCAAACACGAATACAACCGGGTGGAAATGACGCAGTAGCGCAACGCCAGCGAAAACAAATAGTCCGCGCATCAAGAGCGCGCCGACCACTCCGCTGTAGAGCACTCGGTGCTGCAACTCCCCCGGCACGCGCAACGCCTGAAATATCAGGAGAAACACGAGAATGTTGTCGATGCTCAGCGACTTCTCCAGCACATACCCGGTCAGGAATTCCAGTCCCGCCTGCCGCCCCCGCGAAAAATAAACCCAAGCGGCGAAAACCAGCGAGAGCGCGATCCACGCAAACGTCTCAATCAGCGCGCTCTTCGCCGTTATCGGCTTCGCCTTGCGATGGAAAACGCCGATATCCACGGCCAGCGCGGCCACAATCGTCACGCCGAAAACGATCCACATGAACGCCGAGCTATTCACGATCCCGCCCCAATTTCGTAGTCTTCTTGGCCCTTTTCGCGCGACGTCATTCTGAGCGGAGTGTCCCGTGCTTTGGCCTTTGCGCGAAGCGCCGGGACACGCAGTCGAAGAATCTCTCTTCGATGTAACCCAGAGTGCGCTGCAGCCTATGCTAGAATGCCTTGAATTTACGATTTTTGCGCGGGAGATTGGATCGTCATGAAAATTACGCCAGGCAAGGAAAAGGGGCTCAAGGCTGTATCCGATTCGCGCGGCGTGATCGCCGCAGCGGCGATGGACCAACGCGGTTCGCTGAAAAGCGCGATCGCCAAAGAGAAGGGAGTGGACAAAAGCGCTGTCGCTCCCGGCATGCTCGAAGAATTCAAAAGCGCGGTTGTGCGTGTCCTTACCCCGCACGCCAGCGCGATCCTGCTCGACCCCGAGTATGGCCTCCCTGCCGCAATGGTGCGCGCGAAGAATGCCGGCCTCCTGCTGGCCTATGAAAATAGCGGCTACGATAACACCCGTCCCGGACGCCTTCCCGATCTGCTCGACATTTGGTCCGTGCGCCGTCTCGTCGCTGCGGGCGCCGATTGCATCAAGATTCTCCTCTACTACACGCCTTTCGACCCGCCCGACATCAATGAGATCAAGCATGCCTGGGTGGAGCGCATCGGCGGAGAATGCGCGGCGGCGGACGTGCCTTTCTTCTTGGAATTAGTCGGCTACGAAGAGGGCGCGGACGAAAAGGGCATCGGCTACGCTCGCAAGAAACCCGAAGTGGTGGCTCGCAGCATGCAGGAATTTTCCAAGCCTCAGTATGGCGTGGACGTCTTGAAGGTCGAAGTTCCGGTGAATATGGCTTTCGTGGCCGGCGCCAAGGCTTGCAAGGGAGACTCCGCCTACACCCGCGACCAGGCCAAGGAACATTTCCTTCGCGCCGCGGCCGCCGCAAAGAAACCCTTCATCTACCTTTCAGCCGGCGTCAGCAATGACGTGTTCACAGAAACGCTGGAGCTGGCCGCCGAGTCCGGCGTGAAATTCTCCGGCGTGCTTTGCGGGCGAGCCACCTGGAAAGACGCCATTCCGATTTACGCCAAGCAAGGAGTGAAAGCGTTGGAGGACTGGCTGGCGGGTCAGGGCGTCAAGAACATTGAAAACGTGAATAATCGGCTCAAGGCGGCCACCCCGTGGTCCAGTTTTCAGCCAACTGCATCGGCTTCCGCCTGATCTGGAGAACCGGGCGACTTGCGCCGCGTTTTGTTCCGCTAAACGCAGAAACGGTCGCCCGAAGCGACCGTTTCCGCCCTGAAGATGTTTCTAGCTAGAAGCTTCCGCGCTTCAAACTAGAAGCAATTCTAGTGCTGTTTGTCTTTGTCCTGCTTGTTGTCCTGCCTATTGTTCTGGTGCCTTTCTTCCTCCTTCGATTGTGCCTGCGGCCGAGGCTCCTGCTGCGGCCGGGACTGCTCTTGTTGCCGCGGCGGCTGCGCCTGCTGCTGCGGCCGGGCAGTCTGCTCCTGCCTCTGGTTCAGAGGAGGATGGACGTCGTACATTCCCTCCCGGGCCTTTTGCGGCGGCGTGTAGCGATACTGCCTCTGCTCTTGCTGTTGCTGTTGTACTTGTTCTTGGTGTTGCTGCTGAAGCTGCGGTCGCTGCGGCCGTGCTTCTGATTGCGGCTGTTGCTGAATCTGCCGTTGCTCCTGGTTGTTGGGCTGAACGTTCGCGTCCCGATTGGGCTGCTGCGAGTTATTCGCCGGCGGTTGGAATGGCCGGTAACCACCTCGCGATTGCCGCTCTCCATTGTTTCCACGCTCGGTGCTCACCGGTGGATTGTTCGGAGGCGTCGTCGGCTGAGCGCCGTTGAATTGCCCTCGATTGCCGGGGCGGTCCTGATTGTCGTTGACCGCCGGAGGATTATTTGGCCTGCCGTTGAATTGTCCCCGATTGTTGTTGTCGGCTCCGCGATTGAATTGTCCTTGATTGCCGGGACGGCCCTGATTGGTATAAACAGGGGTCGGGCGTGAAGCCCTCGGCGTTAGCCGGACGATCACGGGGCGCTGCTCAAAACTTCTGTCTGGACGAGCGTTGGAGGTTCTGGCATTTGCCGAAACGTAGCTCGCGCGGACAGGGGCGACAGGAGTTGAGTCGACAACGCGTGCCCGCTGAATTTGGTCTGGCGTGACGCGAACGATTCCGCGAGAAACGGGCCGCGCGTTCACGAACGTGTCGCGTGACACCGCCGTCACCGCGACGCGGTTGCGCGCATAGGTGTAACTGTTCACGATCCGCGTATCGCGCTGCACGTAAACCGTGTTATACACCCGGGTGACTTCCGTGACCCGTATCACCCGCGTATTTGTGACGTTGATGTTCTCCACGTAGCGTGGGCTGCAGCGGTAGCCGGGAACGTACACGTCGCGCGGTCCCAGCGGGAACCACGCCACTCCCGAGACTCCTCCGCCGAAGGAGACGCCCAGGCTGAAGCCGCCTCCGCCCACGAAGGCGACGAGCGCGGGTGCGTACACCGGTCGCACAACGATCGGACCGGGAACCCAGGCCCAGCCGCCGCCTACCAGCGCCCAGCGACCGTAGTGAAAGGGAGCGAAACCCCACGGCTCCTCATCAACCCACGTCCATCCCCAAGGGTCCACGTACACCCAGTGGCCATACTGATAGGGCGCCCAGCCCGCGGGCACGCCTCTGGGAATCCATACTTCGCCGTAATCCGGATCGGGACGCCAATCGCCGTATTCATCGAGATCATAGTAGCCATCAACATCGCGCGAAACGTAGCGAGCGGAAATCGCCCTATTTTCGCGCTGGTCGCGAGACTCGCACCAATCCTCGAAGTCGTCGTAGGGCGGGGCGCCGACTGCATCATAAGAAATCTGATCGGTGCCGTTGAATGTGTACTGTTGCCCCGGCCGCAGATCCCACGAATCCCCTCCGCCGCCGGTTACTTGGCCGGCTCCTTCGCGCACCACGATAATCGTTGAGCTTCCGTCGGGGTCGGTTTGGATCCGATATTCACCGGATTGGGTGATGGTGAATGCGAGGTTGGGAGTATCGATTTCAAATGCGTCATCGGGCGACTGATTTCGGAGATGAACTTCGATGGTCCCTTCGGCGAGCTGAAGTTGCACCGTCCGGTCATCCAGCGTTAAGAAAGAGATGCCCGTCTCACTGGAAAGACGAATCGCGGTGCTGCCGATGTGGACCTCGCCGCGCGAATCCCTGTCAGCCCACAGATTATCGCCAGTGGTAAGCGGGCGGTTGGGGTCGGCTTGCACCCAG
>DATDMO010000017.1:0-4558 GCA_036518755.1 Candidatus Acidiferrales bacterium
GCAAGTTCAAACCTGGCGTGCGCATTCTAGTGCTCTCGGACAGCTGCCATAGCGGTACTGTGACGCGCGATATTCCGATCTTCGTTGGCGGTGGGCCCAAGCCGCGCGCTATGCCAAGGGAAATCGCCATCAAAACAGAAAATGCCAATCGCGCTCTTTATCGCGCGATCCAGGAAGAGAATCGCGGCGCGGAAAAAACCAAAGTGGCGGCGAGCATCTTGCTGCTCTCGGGTTGCATGGACAATCAAACCTCTATGGATGGCGATCACAACGGCGCCTTCACCGGCACGTTAAAGAAGGTCTGGAACAATGGCCGATTCGTCGGGGGCTATCGCAACTTCCGCGACAAGATCGTCTCACTGATGCCGTCCAGTCAAACTCCGAACTAGTACTTTGTCGGCGCGGCAAATTCGTCATACGAAGCTCAGACACCGTTTAGCATCTAACGCCCGAGGGAATCGATAACGCGCCGGCAGTATGGCTCGTGCGCGCGTCGAGTCAGTCGTCGTCGCTTTTGGCTCACTTTCCGATACTAGCCGAATTTTTTTATCTGGGGCATGATTGTGCCGTGATTTGGCACGGTCTCACGTCGCTGGCGCGCGCCGAAGAGCCTACGGAGCAACTAGAACCTGAGCCCCGCTGGCCGGCTCTCGTTGCGGTGCTTGCGGTGGGCGGCCTTTACGCGGGCTTGCCCGATGCGCTCACCATGGGACCGCGCTGGTTACTTCCCTCAGTTGTGTTGGTCTTGCTGATTCCGACCGTCGTCTCCCATCAGACGAGTAGACATCGCCTCAATACCATTTTTGGCTTTGCCGTCGACGCAGTGCTCACGCTCGGACTCACGATCTCCATCGTGCTCCTCATCACGGCCCTGCCCTCACACCGGGAACCCCCAGAGGCGCTTTTAATCTCCGCCGCATCCCTATGGATTACCAACATTTTAGTTTTTGCGTTGTGGTATTGGCGACTAGATGCCGGCGGGCCGCACCAGCGTGACCAGCGCGCCGAGCATACCGACGGTGCCTTTCTGTTTCCGCAGATGACGATGAGCGAACAAGCTCTCCGGGATGCGGGGATTGAAAACTGGTCTCCCGTGTTCGTCGACTATTTGTTCCTGGCATTCAATACCAGCACCGCCTTCTCGCCCACCGATGTGCCTGTCCTGGCCCGCTGGGCGAAGGTTTTGATGATGTTGCAATCGTTGTTGTCGCTTTTGATCGTCGCGCTTTTGGCCGCCCGAGCTGTTAATATTCTTTAAGAGCTTTATACTGCCTCGGGTGATGACGCTTGACTGCCTGGGCAGGTTCTCTGCTAAAGTGGCAAAATAGAGTCCGGATTCTACTAACCTGTACGCAGGAGGATCCCAGAAAGCATGGCCATCCCAGGAGAAAAGGCGATTCAAATGGTGCGCAGCGCCCACAGCCAGGCCGCACAGCTCGATATCGCCGTAACGGCTGTAGTCGTCGATCAAAGCGGCCGCATGATTGCGCTTGGGCGCATGGACAAAGCCCGCCCGATCACCGTGGAAATCGCTCTCAATAAAGCATACACGGCGGCGAGCTTTCAGCAGCCGACGAAGGATCTGGCGAGCATCGCGGGCCAGAGCTGGTTTCAAAGCCTGGTGGTCTCGAGCAATGGCCGGATCATGCCCGGTGGCGGTGCGGTGCCGATCGTCGAGGGTGGCAGTGTTGTCGGCGCCATTGCGGTATCTGGCGGAACCGATGAACAAGATCAGAAATGCGCCGAAGTGGCCATGTCAGGATACAGTAACGATAGGGTATAAAGACGAAAAGATGTTCCCTGTGAATTTAAAATTGTCCTTTTGCTATTATCCTTTGTCCTTTAATCAACGGAGGAGTGGACATGTCTAAGGCAGAAAAATGGGATGAATTGCCGAGCAGCACCACCCACGATGAATTTCCCACGCCGTACCTGGGCCGATCGGTAAGACTCGTCGGGCCCCATGTCAATGTCGACATGAACCAGTCGCCCCATCCCAAAAACCAGCGCGGCGAGCTGGGGAAACCGCTCTTCAACTGGTATCGAAACACGGTCTCGAAAGATCCTCTGACCCGCGTCTCGGCACCAAATCATTTTGCCGATCGCAGGCATTTTCTGGTCAACGTCATCAACCGCTCCACAAACGGCAAGGTCAATCCTCGCCGGATCGCCGTCGAGGATCCGGCGATGATGGCGCGACACATCAAAGCCGTGGCGCTTTATATGGGCGCCGACGTGGTTGGCATTGCCAAGGCACATCCGTCGTTTCTCTATGCCGCGGGCGGAGGGCGTTACGTACAGGACGGCAGCGCCAAAGACGATTTCCAGAGCCATTCGCCGGAAGACCTGGTGCGGCGCTTTCCGTTCATCATCCAGGCGACCACCGCGTGGGATTACAACAAGCTGCAGGCGCATCGGCACCATATCGGTGATGCCGCCTATCACGTTTCACAGATGAAAGGCGTCATGGTGCTCAAAGCTCTCGAAGGCTACATCAAAGAGCTAGGTTATGCCGCGCTGCGCGGTGTCGTTACGCCGCAAGCGGCGGGAGTTGCCGGCGGCATCGGCGAGTTGGGCAGAAACGGCCTGGTGATCAATAAAAATTTCGGCGCGCGCATTCACATGCCCGATCCGATCCTCACCGATTTACCGCTGGTGGCGGATGAGCCGGTGGACATCGGCGTTGAGGATTTCTGTAAGATTTGCCGGAAGTGCGCCAACACCTGCCCGACCAACAGTATTCCCTTCGGCGATAAGGTGGTTTTCAACGGCATCGAAAAATACAAGATCAACTGGCTCACCTGTTACAAGCTGCGTCCCTATGTTCATGACCATTGGGGTAGCTGCCTCACTTGCGCGGCGGTTTGCCCGTTCACCAAACCCAACGTTTGGTGGCACAACCTGGCTACCTGGGCGCTACACAGCTGTCCCTATTCCGCGCGCCCGGCTTTAGTCAGCGCGCTGAAGTGGATCGACGATAAATTCTGGGGCGTGACCCGCACCACCCGTGTGCGCTGGCTGGGATACGATTCCGGGATCAAGCCCGGTGAGCAAGCGTGTACGGTTGCGGGATGCACGGCGTCCCACGAAGGCAAAGCCAGCTCGGTGACCGGCGATATGGGTTAGTACGCGCCGCTAAAAGAAAACACCAATCGCTTTGTCAAACGGGACGGGTAGTGGCGCTGCGACTCGGTCCCTTTAAATTTCCCTGGTTCGGAAAAGACTCTCACAAAAACGATCCCTACTGGGATTTTTTTATCAATACGCCGCCCGACGATCTCGCCAACACGGTCACCGAAATGATCCGCAAAGCGCCCGACGGCAGCGTGTTTCCGACCAAAGCGGAACTGCACAGTCCCGAGATCACCTCGAGTCACGTCAAAGGCATGGCGCAATATTTCGGCGCCGAGCTCGTCGGTATCGCGAAACTCGACAACCTATCTTCTCTCCCACCGGGAGACGGCAAGGGTGACGAGGATAATCGCGAGACTTATCCCTTCGCGATCATCTGCGCCGTCCATGCCGATTACGATCCGCGCACTGCCCACGGCATCGGCGGCCAAGTACCGGCGCAGAACGGATTGTTCATCACGTTTGTTTTGACCGCCTGGATCAGGGAATTGGGTTTTCGCGCCAGCGCCGCTCCGGATCCCGATGCGGACAAGCTGGCGGCTGCCGCCGGACTCGGCACACTCGGTTCAGATGGAAGACTGGTCACGCCGAAATTCGGCGCGAACGTCTACATTGCCAATGTGGTACGTACGGACCTGCCATTGGCAGCAGATGGTTAGCACAGTTCAAACCGTTCCAACCGTTCAAGACGTTCAATACGTTTTGAACGATTTGAACCGCTTGAACGACTTGAACCAATTGGAGCGATCCTAAATGCCTTACATTATCACTCCCCTATGTACTAATGACGGCGCTTGCGTGGAGGTCTGTCCAGTCGCCTGCATCCATACGACACCGGGCGCGCCGCAGTTCTACATCGACCCTGAAGTATGCATCGACTGCGAGCAGTGCGAAATCGTTTGTCCGGTGGACGCAATCTTCAAAGATGTCGACATTCCGCCCGAGCATGCCCCATCCATCGAGGTCAATGCCGCTTTCTTTCGCCAAAACAAAGCGGCGATCGGTCCGGTGCCATTCGACACCGCATGGGAAATGATTCGCTCGGCGCATGAATACGCGCAGATGGTGGGCTTGGCCGTGAGCGCTGTTGTCGTGGATGAAGCGGGCGCGCCGATCGCGGTCGGACGGATGGACAAAGCGGAGGCAAATTCAGTAGAGCTCGCTTTTAACAAAGCTTACACGGCGTCGGCTTTTCACATGGCCACCACCGAGCTGGCGGCACACGCACGCGAACCCTGGATGCGCAGTCTAACGATTTCACATCGCGGCCGCATGTTGGCGATGGGCGGCGCGGTGCCGATCCTGAACGGCGTCACCATTGTCGGCGCCATTGGCGTCGCCGGCGCCAGCCGCCCGGAACAGGACGTCCTCTGCTGCCGCGCGGCCATGGCGGTCTGGGAAACCCCCGGCCATCACTAGCACGAGC